>CANCGU010000073.1 GCA_947377705.1 Comamonadaceae bacterium | reverse complement strand
GAAGCCAGCATGCTGCAACCGCATGACCCCACACACTTTGAACGTGTATTGCGCCAACGTGTGGCACACCCTGTCACACTCTGAGTTATGAAACTCAACGTTGTCCCTGCTAAAACTGGTTCGCTCTGGGTGCGTCAAGGCATTCGCGCCTTTTGGAAGCAGCCCCTCGCACTCAGTGGCTTGTTCTTCATGTTCATGGCGAGCATGTCCGTCTTGTCCATGGTTCCCTGGATAGGTGGTTTTTTTGCCTTGATGTTTCTACCTGCGGCCTCTTTGGGCCTGATGGCTGCGACACGCGAAGTGGACTTAGACAAGTTCCCAATGCCGTTGATTTTGGTGGCGGGCCTGAGATCAGGCCAAGACGGCAGGCGCAAGATGTTGGTCTTGGGGCTGCTCTATGCCTGTGGCTTCATTGGCGTCATGGGCTTGTCTGCCTTGGTGGATGGTGGCGACTTTGCCAAGCTGTACTTGGTGGGCGGATCGCTCGACATGGACACCTTGATGAAACCCGAATTTCAAAACGCCATGTGGTTGTCCTTGTTGCTTTACATGCCTTTGTCCATGGTGTTTTGGCACGCGCCTGCACTCACCCACTGGCACGGGTTACCCGTATTCAAAAGCCTGTTTTTCAGCACGGTGGCATGTCTGAGTAACTGGCGCGCCTTTTTGGTGTTTGGACTGATGTGGTCATTCATCTTCTTGGGCACGACCTTGGGCATCACCCTCATTTCGGGTCTGATCGGCGACAACGACTTCGCCGCCATGGCCTTGCTACCCGCCATGCTGATGCTGGCCGCGATGTTTTTTTGCTCGACGTATTACAGCTTCAAAGACTGTTTCACATCAGACGTGATTTACGCCTGATCACACCTGCGTGAGCTTGGCCACACTCAGCGCTAGCCACTTGGTGCCGTGACGCGGGAAGTTCACTTGCGCACGGGCATCGTCGCCCACACCTTCAATGCTCACCACCGTGCCCTCACCAAACTTGGTGTGAAATACCTGCACACCGCTGCGCACCCATGCATTGGGGCCACTGCTAACAGGTGCGGCGCGCTGAGGAACGGGCTTGGGCGCTACCGCGGTGGCCGCACCGCCACCCCAGGCGTTGTTTTGCCAACCGTTGTTGTTCTGCCATGCATCGCGACGCGTGGGCATGGCGTCGGCAAAGGCGGAACGTGCAGGTGTGATCCACTTGAGCGTGTGCTCTGGCAGCTCTTCAAAGAAACGGCTTTTCAAGTTGTAACGTGTTTGACCATGCAACATGCGGGTTTGCGAATGGCTCAGGTACAAACGCTTGCGCGCACGCGTGATGGCCACGTACATGAGGCGGCGCTCTTCTTCGAGGCCATCAAAGTCATTCATCGAGTTTTCGTGGGGGAACAAGCCCTCTTCCATGCCCGTGATGAACACGCAATCAAACTCCAAGCCTTTGGATGCATGCACCGTCATCAGCTGAATCGCGTCTTGACCCGCTTGCGCTTGGTTGTCACCCGACTCCAATGCCGCGTGCGTGAGGAAGGCAGCCAAGGGCGACAAGGTTTCGCCTGTGTCGGCGTTGATCATGGTTTGTGGTGTGGAGGGTGTGTTGCCGTCTGTGGCCACAGGCTGACCGTGCTCATCAATGGGCAAGGCCACCGCATCGCGGCCAAAGCCTTCTTGCGTGACAAAGCTCTCGGCGGCGTTGACCAACTCTTGCAAGTTTTCAATGCGGTCTTGGCCTTCGCGTTCGCCTTGGTAATGGGTGATCAGGCCTGAATGGTCCAACAACAGTTCAATGATTTGACGCAGGTTTTGGCCTTGCGTTTGTTCGCGTAACACATCAATCTTGGCCACAAAGGCGCTGAGGTTGGCGCCCGCTTTGCCAGCCACGGCCGTGACAGCATCGCTCATGGCGCAGCCCATGGCGCGTGAGGCGTCTTGCAGCTGCTCAATGCTGCGCGCACCAATGCCACGCGGCGGGAAGTTGACCACGCGCATGAAGCTGGTGTCGTCGCGTGGGTTTTCTAGCAAGCGCAAATAGGCCAAGGCGTGTTTGATTTCCGCGCGTTCGAAGAAGCGCAAACCACCGTACACGCGGTACGGCATGGCGGCGTTGAACAGCGCGGTTTCAATCACGCGGCTTTGTGCGTTGCTGCGGTAGAGCACGGCAATTTCGCTGCGGTGTTGCACGCCATTCGTGCCATCACCGTTTTGGCCATCGCGCAACAGTTGCTTCATCTCCTCCACCATCCATTGCGCTTCGGCAAAGTCGGTGGGAGATTCATACACACGCACGGGCTCACCCGCGCCCTGCGTGGTGTGCAGGTTTTTACCCAAGCGGCCTTTGTTGTGGCTGATGAGGTGGTTGGCACTGTCCAAGATGTTGCTGAAGCTGCGGTAGTTTTGCTCCAGCTTGATTTGGTGCGTCACGTTGTACTCGCGCACAAAGTCAGCCATGTTGCCCACGCGTGCGCCACGGAAGGCGTAAATGCTTTGGTCGTCGTCGCCCACGGCCAAGATAGCCCCGCCACCTTGGTCCACAGGTCCAGCGAGTTGTTTGAGCCACGCGTATTGCAGCTTGTTGGTGTCTTGAAACTCGTCTACCAAGATGTGTTGAAAGCGGCGGCGGTAGTGCTCGCGTAGCGGGTCGTTGTCGCGCAGCAGCTCGTACGAGCGCAGCATGAGTTCACCAAAGTCCACCACGCCTTCGCGTTGGCATTGGGCTTCGTACAGCTCGTACAGCTCCACACGTTTGCGGTCGTCGGGGTCGCGGGCCACCACGTCTTTGGGGCGCAGGCCGTCTTCTTTGCAACCGGCGATGAAGCGCATGGTTTCTTTAGGTGGAAAACGCTCGTCATCCACATTGAATTGCTTGCTCAAACGCTTGATGGCACTGAGCTGGTCCTGGGTGTCCAAGATTTGAAATGACTGGGGCAAATTAGCCAGCTTCCAGTGGGCGCGCAAAAAGCGGTTGCACAACCCGTGAAAAGTGCCCACCCACATGCCGCGCACGCTCACAGGCAGCATGGCCGACAAACGCGTGAGCATTTCTTTGGCGGCTTTGTTGGTGAACGTCACCGCCAAGATGCCGCCCGGCGACACCTGCCCTGTTTGCATGAGCCACGCAATGCGCGTGGTCAGCACCCGCGTCTTGCCCGAACCCGCGCCCGCCAAGATGAGTGCGTGCGTCTGCGGCAACGTGACTGCGGCCGATTGCTCTGGGTTGAGGCCTTGGAGCAAGGGGGATGTGGCAAAGGCGTCAAGCCCAAAAGAGGTATGCATGGGGCAATTGTAGAAACCCCCACCCACTTCTAGATGTTGCTTTGGGTTCTGTTTTTCAGGCTGTTTTCCAAAGCCTTTAATTCGGCATCATCTTGGCTATCGGCCTGCACTGCCTCTTGCTGTTTGCGGCGTTGATCAAAGGCTATGAACATGGGCTCAATCTGCTCTTCCATTTGAGCGTGGCTAACCTCGCCTGCATGGCTAAGCACCATAAAGCCGTTAGATCTGATGATTTGCTCCACATTTTTCTGCCAAAAGGCCATGCGGATTTCTTGGCGGTTCTTGGTGCGCAGCTCTGCGGTTTCTAGAAAGATCACCACCAACCGGTTCAGGGTGTCGATCTCGTCTTCGGTCAAATAATTCTTGGCAACCACAATGTCGGCCTTGCGCACTTGGGAACCCTTCCAATGCAACAGCCCAAAGTTAGTGTCATTTGCATTGGCTCGGGCGGTGATCAGTTCAGCTGCAGTCTTTTGCGTCACAGCATAAAGCAGCATGTTTTGCACGGTTGCAAAAAAATGCTGGGTGGCTTGGTCTGTCTTGTCGTAATCGCTGCTGAGCGCAAACAGGTCGCGCACCTTTTGGTAAAAGCGCTTTTCTGAGGCCCGAATGTCGCGGATGCGGGCCAGCATCTCGTCAAAGTAGTCTGGGCGGCCATCGGGGTTCTTCAGCCGCTCGTCGTCCATCACAAACCCCTTGGTCAGGAACTCCTTAAGCACGCTAGAGGCCCAGCGACGAAACTGCACGCCACGAGGCGAACGCACCCGATAGCCGACGGCCAAGATGGCGTCGAGGTTGTAGAGCTTGGTGCGGTAGTTCTTTCCATCGCTGGCAGTTACCGAGGATTCCTCGGTAACTGAATTTCCTTCAAGTTCTCCGTCCGAAAAGATATTTTTAAGATGCAATCCCACGTTGTCCGTGCTCACGTCGAATAAAGCAGCCATCTCACCTTGAGAAAGCCAAACTGTTTCAGATTTGGCCCGTAGCTTGATCTGGCTTTTACCGTCCTCGGTTGTGTAGAGAATGAGATTGGACGAAGACATGAATATGAAGCGAAATTCATTATTTTTGAAAGCTTAATCTTAAGCGCTAAAGCACTCAAAAACTGGCCTGTTAGAATCAGCCACCGGGCCCAAGATTCTTGCGCTCGGTTTTTTTATGCCTGCCTTTTGCACCTAAAAAAACCGGCCAAGCCAAGCGCTCAATCTTCGAACGTTTTATTCTGGAGCTTGGGAAATGGAAATTTTTGATTACGACAACATCTTGTTGCTGCCACGCAAGTGCCGCGTGGAAAGTCGCTCTGAATGCGATGCAGGTGTTGAACTCGGTGGCCGCAAGTTTCGCTTGCCAGTCGTGCCCGCCAACATGAAAACCGTGGTGGATGAAAGCATCTGCTTGTGGATGGCGCAAAACAATTACTTTTACGTGATGCACCGCTTCGATTTGGACAATGTCCAATTCGTGAAGGACATGCACGCCAAGGGTGTGTACGCCTCTATCTCTTTGGGCGTCAAAGCCCCAGACCGCGCCACCGTGGACACGCTCGCCGCTGCTGGTTTGACACCTGAATACATCACCATCGACATCGCCCACGGCCACGCTGACAGCGTACGCGACATGATTGGCTACATCAAAGCCAAGTTGCCTAAGAGCTTTGTGATCGCGGGCAATGTGGCCACGCCTGAAGCCGTGATTGACCTCGAAAACTGGGGCGCTGATGCGACCAAAGTGGGCGTGGGTCCCGGCAAGGTGTGTATCACCAAGCTGAAAACTGGTTTTGGTACGGGCGGCTGGCAGTTGTCAGCGCTCAAGTGGTGCGCCCGCGTGGCCACCAAGCCCATCATTGCTGACGGCGGCATTCGCAGTCACGGCGATATTGCCAAGAGCATCCGCTTTGGCGCGAGCATGGTGATGATTGGTTCCCTTTTTGCAGGACACGAAGAGTCGCCAGGCAAGACCGTAGAAGTCAACGGCGAGTTGTTCAAGGAATATTACGGCTCGGCCTCTGACTTCAACAAAGGCGAATACAAGCACGTCGAAGGCAAGCGCATCCTCGAACCCGTCAAAGGCAAGTTGGCCAACACGCTGATTGAGATGGAACAAGACGTGCAAAGCTCAATCAGCTATGCCGGCGGGACCAAGCTGATGGACGTGCGCAAGGTGAACTACGTCATCTTGGGTGGCGACAACGCTGGCGAACATCTGTTGATGTAAACCCCGCGCTGCGGCCAAATTTCGGCCAAACAAAAAAGCCTGTCTGCTTGCTGCATGACAGGCTTTTTTATTGTTTTGGTTCAGCGCTTATTGAGCGTCTATTTATGAAGTAACTCAAGCGCCAGCGTGTGTAAACGATGGCCAGGTTGCGTCAAGGCCTCGACAATGCTGAAGTGCTGCAAGCCCTCCAAGGCCTCAGCCACGGGCACGCGGTCTTTGCCCCATGAGTGTTGAATCAACAGGTTGTGACGCAAGAACTCTTCGCTCTCAATGCCACCGGCCACGCTGTAAAGCGTGCCAAGCTTTGGCGCGGCCATCCAAGCGGGACTGTTGCGAATGGCCTCTTGCTCGGTCAAGCGCAGGCTGTCTTTGAGGTACGGCGTGGCGCGCACCGATTCCAGCTCATACAAGCCAGAAATCGACAAGGCTTTAGCCACCAAATGTGCGGGCAAATCAGCCGCGTAGGCAGGCCAATCACAAGCCAGCAGCATCGCCACCAACTGTCCGCCCGCAGAATGGCCCACCAAAGTAATCTGGCTGGGGTCACCGCCAAAGCGGTGGATATTGCGCCACACCCAAGCCACGGCTTTGACCATTTGCAGCGCAATGTCAGACACGGTCACCGCAGGGCACAAAGCGTAGTTGGGCACCACCACACATGCGCCTTGCGACGTGAAGGTGGGCGCAATAAAGGAATGGTCAGCTTTGTCTAACGCACGCCAGAAGCCGCCGTGGATGAACACCACCACTGGCGCCGCATCTTTGGCCTTGTCGCTCGGAAAAATATCCAACGTTTCATTGAGCCCACGGCCATAGGCCACGTCTTGAAAGCAACGCTGCGTGGCACGCGTGTGCGCAGAGGCTTCATGCCAATACGCAAAGTGCGCCGCATGCTCAGGCACCAAGGCGCGGTTGTTATACATGCGGTCATACCAAGCACCGTCGCGTTGGGTCATAGCTTTTTCTCCAGAAGAATTTGCACGCTTGTCCAGCTTGTATTTTTGGTGTTGCTGTTTTCAACCACACTGGCACTGCTGTAAACACTGCCTGTGTTGTAGCGGCGTGGATCGAGGTTGCTCAAAGTCAAACGCCAAGCCGTGCTGCCATCGACACGCCACAAACCATACACATCCATCACGCGTTTTTGCGACAGGGTTGTCAATTGCTCCGCGCTTAAACGCGTGGTGTAGCCAGGGTTGTAGTTGAGGTTGCCGCCAACGGTGACAGGAACAGCTTTCAGTCGGTAGTCCGCGCCCAAGTTCGCGGTCATGTCGGGTTGCTGATCAAGTCGGTTGTTGGGGCCATCAATGCTGAGCACACGCGAACGGTAAAAGCTCACATTGCTTCGCAAGTCCACATGGGGTGCATCTGCGATCCATTGGTCCATGCGAAATTTGGCTTCTAACTCCACACCTTCGGTGATGGCTTCGCTGATATTTTGTGGACTCGATAACCAGCGCGACATGCCTGGCATGCCTGGCACAGGGCCATAACTGGTGACATTGCGAATCAAGTTCTGTACACGGCGATGAAAGGCACTGGCGCTCAACACACCGCCTTGCGGTAAGTAGCGCTCAACAGCAACATCCAGGCCCGTGGCAATTTCTGGCTTTAGGTCGGGATTGCCAGAGACATCCGGATTGGTGGCACTGTTGTCATCACGCGTGTAAGTCCGGCGCGCCAACAAAGAGGGCATGGTGGGCGTTTTAAAGCTGCGGGTGAGGCTCATGCGGACCTGATCGCGGCTATCAGGGTCGGGGCGCCACATGGCGTGAAGCAAGGGTGTGAATACACTGTTGCGGTTGGTCACATCACCCGTTGCGGTATTGCCCTGCGTGGTTAAACCTTCGTAGCGTGCGCCCAAATGGGTCGCCCAATGCGGCGTGAGTTGCCACTCGTCTTGCGAGTACATGGCATAACGCATAGAACTGGCTTGGTAATCGGCGCTGCCTGGAATGGTTTGGTAGGCCCCGACCACTTCTTGCGTACGGCGCACTGACTCCATCTCTGCACCGCTCACCCACTGATGACCACCGCCCATCACGTTCGTGTACTTACCACTCAAGTTGGCCGAACGGTCTTGCACATGCGAGTTTTCGATTGCACTTGGCAACAACAAAGGATTGCCAGAGGTTTGTTGAAATTCGTTGTGGCTATTCCACCCGCCGACATTGAATTTCCACTCCATGTTGCTATCTGCGGAAAGCTTGCGACGCCATTGCCCATTGAGGCGCGCAATCGCAAAGTGGTTGTCGTTGCCCGTACTCGCTGTGGTGCTGCCGTTGGCTAACGGCAAGTAGCCCGTTGAAGTTTGGTTTGCGTCAATGCGGCCAGATGTGTTGCCTTGCGACAGTGCCACAAATGGCATCAGGGTAAAGGTCTCGCCAGGATCGCCTTTGAGCTGCAACCGCGCTGTGGCATTCAAACCCTCACGCGTGTAATGGGAGTCGCTGTTGCGTGAACGGCTCGTATAACGATGCTGCGTTGCGTTGCCCCCCGTAGCCGGAATCTCATCACGCGTTAAGTCATTTTCACTGTGGTCTGGTGCGGCATAACGATTGACCGACAGTGTGTAATTTGCCGTCCACTGCTCCGCGTCGTGGTACTTCACCAGCGAGGCGGTGGGCGAGGCATAACCGCCCTGAAATGAGGAACCAACTTTCAACTCGGTGGGCATGCCGCGTCGGCCTTCACGCGTGATGATGTTGATGGTGCCTGCAATTGCTTGTGCACCTGTTTCAGCCGTAGGTGCGCGGTAAATTTCGATGCGCTCAACCATCTCTGGCGTGAGTGACTCCACTGAAAAGCCTGGCGGCACACGTTGACCATCTAACAAAATTTGTGTGTAGCCCTGACTCAAGCCACGCATGCGAATACCACCGCCACGTCCAGGTGCGCCACCCAAGGTGATGCCAGGCATGCGCTTCAAGATCTCACCAAGGTTGGCGTCACCTTGCCGCTCAATTTCTTCCCGACCAATCACGATTTTGCTGGCGGTCGACTCACGGCGCTGCTGCGTGTCGTTGTCGCGGCCACTGGTGATTTCAATGCGCCCCATATCTGCTGAGGGTGTCGTTGCTTGTTGAGCCAAAGCAGCCGTCGCGCTTAGCGCAAAAGGCACAAAAAGCGCACGATAAAAAGTCGATATATACATATCAAAAAGTTTACCGAGGTATCAATGCCCTTGCCGTGTAAAGTTCAGGTTTTATTTTTCCTGCAAGTTCCATGAGCCAAGCTGCTGCGCCACACGCCTACGAAATTAAAAGTGCCTCCTTGCCCTTGGTGTCTTTTCTACTCAAAAATCCTGACACGTCGGCCCTGCAAGCTGATATGGCCCGCCGCTTGGGCGCTACCCCCGGCTTTTTCGATAACGACCCCGTGGTGATCGATTTAAGCGCACTTGAAGACCCCCACAACCATCTCGACCTGCCCTCGGTCTGCCTGATGCTGCGCACGCACCAAATGCTGCCTGTAGCAGTACGTGGCGCAAATGAACACCAATTAGCTAACGCACGCAAAGCCGGCTTGTTTGAAGCAAGCGACTTGAGCATACAAGCCCCCCCCACCCCACGCGTGGAAACCGTGGTGCAAGAAGTGATTCGCGAAGTAGAAGTGGTGCGCGAGGTGCCAACTGGCAATGGGTCAGCCATGGTCATCGACAAGCCACTGCGCTCTGGTCAGCATGTGTATGCCAAGGGGCGCGACTTGATCGTGCTCGCCATGGTCAATCCGGGCGCGGAAATCATGGCCGATGGTCATATCCATGTCTATGCACCGTTGCGAGGCAAAGCCATTGCAGGGGCTCGGGGTGACGTGCAAGCGCGCATCTTCACTTCATGCCTAGAAGCCGAGCTGATTTCGATTGCAGGCACTTACCGCACCAGCGGGGATGCACCGATGCCAGCAGATGTGGCTGGCAAAGCCGCGCAAATCAGCCTGCAAGGCGATAAGTTGGTGATGCAAGCACTGTAAAATTGCGAATTAATTTTTAGAACAACCTAGGGCTTTTTTCATGACAAAAATCGTGGTGGTGACTTCTGGCAAAGGCGGCGTGGGCAAGACCACAACCAGCGCCAGTTTTTCCTCTGGCCTCGCTTTACGCGGCTTCAAAACGGTGGTCATCGACTTTGACGTCGGCTTGCGTAACCTCGACCTCATCATGGGTTGCGAGCGTCGCGTGGTGTACGACTTCATCAACGTCATCAACGGTGAAGCCACGCTGAACCAAGCACTGATCAAAGACAAACAGTGCGACAACTTGTTTGTGTTGGCCGCCTCACAAACGCGTGACAAAGATGCCCTGTCACAAGACGGCGTGGAACGTGTCTTAAACGAACTCAAAGACATGAAGTTCGACTACATCGTGTGCGACTCCCCTGCCGGCATCGAAGTGGGCGCCATGATGGCGATGCACTTTGCTGACGAAGCTTTGGTGGTGACCAACCCAGAAGTCTCCTCGGTGCGCGACTCCGACCGCATCTTGGGCATGCTCAGCAGCAAAACCAAGCGTGCGATTGATGGCGACACCCCCATCAAAGAACACCTGCTCATCACGCGCTACAACCCAAGCCGTGTGGAAGAAGGCCACATGCTGTCACTCGAAGATATTCAAGACATCTTGCGTATTCCGTTGATTGGCGTGATTCCTGAATCTGAAACCGTGTTAACCGCATCCAACCAAGGCTTGCCTGCGGTTCACTTGGACAACACCGATGTGTCTGAGGCCTACAAAGACGTGATCAGTCGCTTCTTGGGCGAAGAAGTGCCCATGCGCTTCACGGAGCACGTCAAACCAGGTTTGTTCAAACGCATTTTTGGTGGGAAGTAAGCCATGTCGTTGCTCTCTTTTTTACTCGGTGAAAAGAAAAAAACTGCAAACGTTGCAAAAGAACGTTTGCAGTTCATCTTGACGCATGAGCGTACCGGCCGCAACCCACAACCCGACTACCTACCCGCTTTGCAGCGCGACTTGGTTGCCGTACTTTCCAAATACGTGAAAATCAACCCAAATGACATCAAAGTCAACTTGGAGCGTCACGACAACCTTGAAGTGCTCGAAGTCAAAATCGAATTACCAGAGTGAATGGCGAGTGAACGGTTGAAGTAGCCGCCAAAACAAAAAGCGTCCCGAGGGACGCTTTTTATTTGGCTTTCACAAGCAAAAGAAGAATTAACCGCCCTTGTTTGAACGCTTGCCAGGGTTCTTTTTGCTACGTGTCGCAACACCGCGCTCAAGACTGACGCGTTGGCCACGACCGCCTGTGCGCAGCACAGTGCCTGGCAGTGGAATTGGTTTTGGTGCGCGTTGGCGATCGGCTTCGGTGACGAT
>CANCGU010000072.1 GCA_947377705.1 Comamonadaceae bacterium | reverse complement strand
CACATCCGTGGTGGTTTGGGTTACGTGACGATTGTTGCGGCCTGTTTGTTGTCGGCGCTGTCTGGCTCTGCAGTGGCTGACGCCGCTGCCTTGACCGCATTGCTCTTGCCCATGATGGTCAAAGCAGGGCACGACAAAGCACGCAGCGGTGGCTTGATTGCCGCTTGCGGTGTGATCGGTCCCATCATTCCCCCCTCGATTGGTTTTGTGATTTTTGGTGTCGCTGCCAACGTCTCCATCAGCAAGTTGTTCTTGGCTGGTATTTTTCCTGGCATCGTCTTGGCTGCGGGTTTGTGGGCCACATGGTGGTGGTGCACACGCAAAGAAGACTTGACGCCTCCTGCACGCAAGACAAGCGCAGAAGTGTTTGCTGCGATGCGCGAAGCGGGTTGGGCCTTGATGCTGCCGCTCATCATCTTGGTGGGTTTGCGCATGGGCGTGTTCACACCCACAGAGGCTGCGGTGGTGGCTGCCGTTTATGCTTTGTTTGTGGCCGGTGTGATTTACCGTGAGCTCACTTGGTCGCAGTTGTTTGATGTGTTCCGCATGGCGGCTAAAACAACGTCGGTGATCATGTTCTTGGTGGCTGCTGCGATGGTGTCGGCTTGGTTGATCACCGTGGCCAACTTGCCAGCACAAGTGGTAAGTTTGCTTGAGCCTTTGTTGGGTAACCCCACCATGCTGATGGCAGCCATCATGGTGTTGTGCATGGTCGTCGGTACGGCGATGGACATGACGCCTACTATTTTGATCTTGACACCTGTGTTGATGCCCATCGTCAAAGCGGCTGGCATTGACCCTGTGTATTTTGGTGTGTTGTTCATCATCAACAACTCGATTGGCTTGGTCACACCGCCAGTGGGTACTGTGCTGAACGTCGTGGCGGGTGTGGGTCGTATGCGCATGGATGATGTGACACGCGGTGTCATGCCTTTCATGGCCGTGCAGTTCATCGTCATGTTCTTGATGGTGCTGTTCCCATCCATCGTGATGGTGCCTGCGCGCTGGTTATATTAAGTTTCTTTCCCCCTGTCTGTCCGGGTACGCCAGACAGGGGGACCTTTCTTTGGCGTACGACCGCAAAGTTCATCAGGAGACACTGACATGAAACGTGTATTTATCAAGACTGTGATCGCGACCGTAGCCATGGCCGCTATGGGCATCGCTTCGGCACAAGTGAAAACCATCAAGTTTGCCAACCAGAACAGTGCGGGTCACCCCATCGTGCAAGGCATGGAAAAATTCAAAGAGATCGTCGAGAAGAACTCCGGCGGCAAGCTCAAAGTCAACATCTTCCCAGGTGGCACTTTGGGTAGCGACCAAGCCAACGTGTCTGCCATCCAAGGTGGTTCCCTTGAAATGGCTTCCATGAACTCTGGCATCTTCGCTAGCCAAGTCAAAGAATTTGGCGTGTTCGATTTTCCATTCATGTTTGCTACCACCAAAGAAGCCGACGCAGTGGTTGACGGCGCCTTCGGTAAGAAGATGCATGCCAAGTTGGAAGAAAAAGGTTTGATCGGTTTGGCTTACTACGAGCTGGGCTTTCGTCACATCACCAATGGCAAGCGTGCCATCAACAAAGTGTCTGACCTCGAAGGCCTGAAGTTGCGCGTGATTCCAAACCCGATCAACGTGGATTGGGTGAAAGCTTTGGGTGCCAACCCCACACCACTGCCATTCCCTGAGTTGTATGCCGCTTTGGAACAAGGTGCTGTGGATGGTCAAGAAAACCCCATCCCCACCATCAACAGTGCTAAGTTGTACGAAGTGCAAAAGCACATGGTGTTGACGGCGCATCAATACAACCCACAGTCTGTGGTGATCAGCAAGAAGTTCTGGGATACCTTGAGCGCGGCTGAGAAAAAAGTGGTGGCTGACGCTGCGACAGAGTCTGCCAAGTTTCAGCGCGAAACCGCACGCAATTTGGAAGCGAGCTTGTTGGCCAACCTGAAGAAGAACGGCATGCAAGTGACCCAGTTATCTGAGTCTGAAATGTCTATCTTGCGTGACAAGATGCGCCCTGTGACGGCCAAGCATGGCGTGACTGTTGGTCAAGACTTGGTCAAAGAGTTGCAAGCTGAAATCGATAAGGCGCGTTCAGCTGCGCCTGCTAAGAAGTCCAAGTAATTGGCTTCGTGATGCTTCGCCGCTTGAATGCGGCGAAGCTTTTTTTGTTGAATGAATCTAAAAATTCTTAAGGGAAGTTGCATATGAAAGTCTTGATGCTGCACGGCGTGAACCACAACATGTTTGGTAAACGCGATCCCAAGCAATATGGCACCATCACACTCGATGAGATCAATGCCAATTTGCATACGCTTGGCAAAGAATTAGGTGCTGAGGTGACGTGCTATCAGACCAACAGTGAAAGTGACATGTGTGAGCGTATTCATCAAGGCTACTTTGATAACGTCGACGCTGTGCTAATCAACGCTGGCGCTTGGACCCATTACAGCTATGCCATTCGCGATGCCCTGGCTGTGTTGACTTGCCCTGTAGTCGAGCTGCACATGTCCAACATTCACGCCCGTGAAGAATTTCGGCACAAGTCGGTGTTTGCCGAAATTGTGAAAGGCCAAATTTGTGGCTTTGGTGCTGACAGCTATGCGTTGGCTTTGCGTGCAGCCGTGTCTGCTGTTCAATCGTCTAAATAAATCATGAGTCAGTACGGCATCTCCATCAACGGCAACACGCAGCTGATTGCCCACATCGGTTTTCCTACACATTCCTTCAAGTCCCCCATGATTTACAACCCGTACTTCTCTAGTGCGGGCATCAATGCGGTGGTCGTGCCTATGGGCTGCCAGACACCTGATTACCCAGTGTTCTTGAAGTCGGTGTTCAGCCTCACCAACATTTGCGGCGCGCTCATCACCATGCCACATAAGGTGGTGACGGTGGGTTTGCTCGACGAAGTCACGCCCACCGTACGCGTCGCCGGTGCATGTAACGCCGTGAAAAAGCTGGCGGATGGCCGTTTGGTCGGCGACATGTTTGATGGTGCGGGCTTTGTGCGCGGTGTGCAGCGCAAAGGTTTTGACCTCAACGGTAAACGTGTGCTGGTGGTCGGCTCGGGCGGTGTGGGTTGCGCGATTGCCGCATCGCTGGCTGGCACAGGCATTGCCGCCATCAGCTTGTTTGATGTGAACACCGCTTCCGCTGAGGCATTAGGCCAACGCTTGAAACAAAACTATCCTCAAATCGATGTGCGCACGGGGTCGAATGACCCCGCAGATCATGATTTGGTGGTCAACGCCACGCCCATGGGCATGAACGAAGGCGATGCCTTGCCGATGGACGTGTCGCGTATTTCGCCCGACGCATTTGTGGGCGAAGTCGTGATGAAAACAGAAATGACGGCTTTCTTGCAAGCTGCGAAAAACCGTGGCTGCCGTGTGCAGGTGGGCTCAGACATGTTGTTTGAGCAAATCCCTGCCTACTTGGAATACTTTGACTTGCCCACCACCACCGCAGAAGTGCTGCGCGATGTGGCGCAGTTAAGCTACTGACGTTAGACAGATTTTTCTTGGAGTTTCAGATGACCTTGCAATCCACACACCGCGAGTCCGTGCCCGATATGCCCAACCGCTTGGGACTAGAGGGGATTGAGTTCATCGAGTACGCCACGAGTCGCCCACAGGCCTTGGGACAAGTGCTGGAGAACATGGGTTTTCGTCCCGTGGCACGCCACCGTTCGCGTGAGGTGACCTTGTACCGCCAAGGCGGCATGAACTTGGTCGTCAACGCCAGCCCCGATGACGCCCGCGTGAGCGCCACCACCGATGGCCAACCCGTCATCTCTGCCGTGGCCTTCCGCGTGCGCGATGCTTTGCAAGCGCACACCCGCTGCATGGAGTTGGGCGCATGGAACGTGACCAGCCAAGCGCAAGCGATGGAGCTGCACATTCCGGCCATCCACGGCCCGGGCGGCAGCCGCTTTTACTTTGTAGACCGATGGCAAGAGTTCTCAATTTACGACATCGATTTCAAACCCATTCCTACCGTGGACCCACACCCAGAAGCCACCGCTGGTATGAGCTACTTTGGTGTGGTGCAGTACATCGGCGCAGGCCGCAGTGCTGATTGGTTGGCCTACTTTGAACACATGTTTGATTTCAGCTTTGTGCCTGATGAGCAGCGCTTTGGCATCTTGCCCAAAGGTAAATTGATGAAGAGCCCTTGCGGTAACTTTTTGTGGCAACTCATCGAGCCCGATCCATGGATGGACACGGACGATTCACCTGAGTGTTTGCAACGCATTGGTTTAGGGGCTGTCGATGTAGGCGCTGCAGTGATAGCGCTCAAGGCTCGCGGTGTCGAGTTCGTCGAGTCCACCCAGTTGCACCCAGAAGACCGTGGTGCGCTCACACGCAGTGCCTTAGGCTCAGTGTCGTTTGAGCTGGTTCACAAAGACAAATAAAAAGGCCACGCCATGAAACTACTCGACGGCTTCGGCATGGACACCATCACGATGGCGGGCTCTTTAGAAGCCAAGCTGTCGGCGATGAAAGAGGCTGGCTTCTCGCAAGTCATGCTCATGGCGCGTGACTTGGTGACACACCCAGGCGGTGTGCCTGCCGCAGTGGCAGCCGTGCAGGCCAGCGGTTTGCGCCCTACAGGTTTTCAGGTGTTGCGTGACTTCGAAGGTTTGTCAGGCCACTTGCACGGCTACAAAGTGGACATCGCCAAGTCCATGCTCGAAATGTGCGCCGCCACAGGCAGCAAAGTGTTGTTGGCCTGTTCGTCCACCTCACGTCATGCGACGGATGATTTAGACCACATCGCCCGCGATTTGAAAAAGCTCGCCATGATGGCTTTGCCCCTCGGTATCAAAGTGGCTTACGAAGGTTTGTCTTGGGGTCGCGCCGTGAATGAATTCACCACCTCTTGGGATGTGGTGTGCCGCGCCGATTGCCCCAACCTTGGCATTGGTTTGGACTCGTTCCATATTTTTGCCGCCAACACCTCGTTGGACGCCATTGAAGACCTCGATCCTGAAAAGATTTTTTTGGTGCAACTGTCGGACTTTATGTGGAACGAAACCCCCACCTTTGAAGACCGCATGACCACTGCACGCACTTTCCGCGTGTTTCCTGGCGAGGGCGTGCACAGCGAAGCTTTGGCTGACTTGGTGTTGCGCCTAGACCGCATTGGCTATCGCGGCGACTACAGTTTCGAAGTCTTCAATGACGATTACCAGCAATTGCCACTTGCCACCGTTGCCGAGCGTGCCCGCAAGAGCGCCACATGGTTGCACGACAACGTGCTGCACCGCTCAGCGCCTTTGCCGGCTTGGACCCGCACACCCACCCACACACACCTATGAAACAACGTCAACTCGGTCCCTATCAAGTGTCAGCCATTGGCCTAGGCTGCATGAACCTGAGCCACGCCTACGGTGCGCCGCCTGCACCTGAAGTAGGTGAGGCCTTGATTCACCGTGCCTTAGACCTGGGCGTGACGATGTTTGATACCGCTGCTTTGTATGGTTTTGGCACCAACGAGTCGTTGGTGGGCAAGGCGCTCAAAGCGCATCGCAACGAAATTACCTTGTGCAGCAAGGGTGGCATGGCCGGTGTGTCATGCCCCGATGGTGTGAAGCGTGTGATTGATGGTCGCCCAGAGACCCTGCGCAAAAACTGCGAAGACAGCTTGGCCCGTTTGGGCGCCGATGTGATTGACTTGTACTACCTGCACCGCTGGGACAAACAAGTGCCCATCGAAGACAGTGTGGGCGCCCTGAGCGACCTCGTGCGCGCAGGCAAGATTCGTGACATTGGTTTGAGCGAAGTCTCTGCCACCACCTTGCGCAAAGCGCATGCCGTGCACCCCATTGCGGCGGTGCAAACCGAGTACTCGTTGTGGACACGCAACCCAGAAATCGCGGTACTCAAAGCTTGTGAAGAACTGGGCACCACCTTTGTGGCCTTCAGTCCCGTGGCGCGTGGTTTCTTGTGCGGTGAATTGCGTGGCGTGGGTACTTTGGCTGCCAACGACATTCGCCGTGCCATGCCGCGTTTTAATGCGGATACCTATGTGGCCAATTTACCTTTGCTTGATGCCTACCAATCCATCGCCCGCGAAGTGGGTTGCACCCCGGCACAACTGGCCTTGGCTTGGTTGTTGCATAAAGACAGCAAGCTCATCCCGATTCCTGGCACGCAAAACATTCGCCACCTGGAAGACAACATCGCTGCTGCGGATGTGGTGCTGTCGGCAGACCAGATGCAGCGCTTAGAAGCACTCATCAATCAGCAGACGGTAAAAGGGCCACGTTACAACTCGCTCAATGCCTCTGAGGTCGATACCGAAGAATTTGTTTGAATTGGGGCGGGCGAATTCATGCCTTCGCGCAACGCTCGGCTTCGGCGCTCATACCTTCTTTGTCTACCGCAAAGAATCCAGACATGTTAAATCGATTCAGGCTAGGGTAGCTAGAGAAAGCCATCGACCAGTCGTTGAATCGACGTTTCTCCAAAGGGCCGCGTGCCAAGAGCTCGATGTCGTAATGACGCGCATCGCGCTGGAGACTGTGCCACAAAGACTCAATGGCTTCAGGCTTACCTTCGATGCATTGCACAAACACCTCTTCTGTATACAGTAAGTGACCAGTAATACCTAGCGTTGCATTCTTGGCGCGTGCCTCGCTGAGCATGTTGAAGAGGTGCAAGCTACCCAGAGTATTGGTAGCTTTTGAGCGGTAAAGCAGACGTTCAAGCACGGGCATAAGAAGGTGTGAAAACAACTTAAATCGTACAAAGCTGATATTTAAAAAATCTTACGAGCTTGTTCAAGACACCGAATTAACAAACAACTGCTCACGCAGCCAAATATGCACAGGGTCTTGCTGGTGTCGTACATGCCAGATGGCGTACATGGGCATGTCTGGCGTGTCAAAGGGTACGGGTGCATCCGCTAAGCCCCGGAGCAACCCTTGACGCAGCAAGCCGGGCAGGGTGGCCAAGCGCTCGGTGCCAGCCACGAACGCCGCCACACCTGCAAAACTACTCAAGGTGGCCGCAAAACGGCGTTGCACCCCCTTTTTAAGCAGCAATTCGTCAATGTCTAAGCTGCGGTGCGGTTGATGCACCACGGTGATGTGCTCGGCCGCTTCATAGGCTTTGAGCGAGCGAGGTGCTTTACGGGCCTTGGGGTCATAAAACACACGGTAGTTGTCAGCAAACAAACGCTTGTGTTTGATGTCTGTTGCATCAGGCGGTCGAGGGCTGATGACCAGTTGGCAGTCTTGTGCGCGCAGCATGTCGGTACTGGGCACGTCGGATGGCACCACGCGTAAGGTGACGCCCGGCGCTTGGGCTTGTAAGCGGGTAAGCAAGCCCGGCAGCAACAAGTCACGCTGCAAATCGTTCGCAGCAACCGTGAAACATTGTGTCAGGCGCGCTGGCTCAAATGCACCGCTGTGCACAAAGCCTTGTAGCTGGGTCAATAGCTCTTGCGCTTGCAAAGCCAAGGCTTCAGCGCGAGCTGTGGGCACAATGCCGCGCCCTGATTTGACAAACAAGGCGTCACCTACGATGGCGCGCAAACGGTCCAGCTGGTGGCTGACAGCCGACTGTGTGATGCCCAAGGTATGTGCCGCTGCTGTGACCGAGCCTTGCTTAATCACGGTGTTGAGCAGGTGCAGCAGGTGACCGTCCAAATCCAAATGATTAAATTTTTTCATGAAATAAATCAGTATTGCGTGGTTTATTTTATGAGTTAAAGCGCTCACACTCCGTTCCATTGAGAAACTTCAATCACGGAGACAACCATGAACCACAAACCCGAACCCATTTTTGGAACCACCTTGTTTGACGGTGACCAAGCCCAAAAAGGCTACGCCCTCAACAAGATGTGCTATTCGTTCAACAGCGCAGACAACCGCAACACCTTCAAAACCAATGAAGAGGCCTACATGCTGCAGTACGGTCTGAATGCCCAGCAAGCCGACGCCATTCGCACCCGCCATGTGTTGGGCCTGATTGCAGCAGGTGGCAATGTGTATTACCTCGCCAAATTCGCTGGAATTTTGGGTTTGGATGTGCAAGACCTGGGTGCCGCCCAAACCGGCATGACCAAAGAAGAATTCAAAGCCAAGCTCCGCGCCGCAGCCCATCAATAAACATCAAGGAGACACACACCATGGCAAACATCGTTGGCGGCCTCGCCTCATCACACATCCCATCTATCGGCGGCGCGATTGCCAAAGGCATTCAGCAAGACCCGTACTGGAAACCTTTCTTTGATGGTTTTCCGCCTATTCATGAGTGGTTGGGCAAGGTCAAGCCTGACGTGGCCGTGGTGTTCTACAACGACCACGGTTTGAACTTCTTTCTTGACAAAATGCCTACCTTTGCTGTGGGCGCTGCCGCGCAATACAACAACGCGGACGAAGGTTGGGGCATCCCCACTTTGCCACCGTTCAAGGGCGCGCCTGATTTGTCATGGCACATCATCAACGAACTGGTTGAAAAAGAATTTGACGTAGTGACTTGCCAAGAAATGCTGGTGGATCATGCGTTCACCTTGCCCCTCAAATTGTTTTGGCCTGGTGACACATGCCCTGTGTTGACCGTGCCCATTTGTATCAATACCGTGCAGTTTCCGCTGCCATCAGCCAAGCGTTGTTACAACTTGGGCAAAGCCGTGGGCGACGCCATTCGCAGCTGGGACAGCGATTTGAACGTGGTCATTTTGGGCACGGGTGGCTTGAGTCATCAACTCGACGGCGAGCGTGCAGGCCACATCAACAAGGCGTTTGATTTGGAGTTCATGGACAGCCTGCAAAAGAATCCTGAGTGGGCCACGCAGTTCAGCATCCACGAGTTGGTCGAGAAAACCGGCACGCAAGGCGTGGAGCTGGTGATGTGGTTGGCCATGCGTGGGGCCTTGGGCGACAAGGTCAAGCCTGTGCATCAAAACTACCACATTCCTATTTCCAACACGGCCACAGGCGTGATGGCCTTGGCGGCAGAGTAAACGAAGCCTCAAAGAAAAACCCCGCCTATCAGGCGGGGTTTTTTTGTTGTCTAGCAAAGACCGATGCTTACATCGTGTCGATGAAGCTGCGCAGTTTATCGCTGCGGCTAGGGTGCTTCAACTTACGCAAAGCCTTGGCTTCGATTTGACGGATGCGCTCGCGCGTGACGTCAAACTGTTTGCCCACTTCTTCCAAGGTGTGGTCACTGGCCATTTCGATACCAAAGCGCATGCGCAGCACTTTGGCCTCGCGTGGGGTGAGCCCATCCAAGATGTCTTTCACCACATCGCGCAAGCCCGCTTGCATGGCAGCTTCGATAGGTGCGGTGTTGACGCTGTCTTCGATGAAGTCGCCCAGGTGGCTGTCGTCGTCGTCGCCGATCGGAGTTTCCATCGAGATGGGCTCTTTGGCGATCTTCATGATCTTGCGGATCTTGTCTTCTGGAATTTCCATCTTCTCAGCCAAGACGCTGGCATCGGGCTCAAAACCAAACTCTTGCAAGTGTTGGCGGCTGATGCGGTTCATCTTGTTGATGGTTTCGATCATGTGCACAGGAATGCGGATGGTGCGTGCCTGGTCCGCAATCGAACGCGTGATGGCTTGGCGAATCCACCAAGTGGCATAGGTCGAGAACTTGTAGCCACGGCGGTATTCGAACTTGTCCACGGCCTTCATCAAACCGATGTTGCCTTCTTGGATCAAGTCGAGGAACTGCAAACCACGGTTGGTGTATTTCTTGGCGATCGAAATGACCAAACGCAAGTTGGCTTCGATCATTTCTTTCTTTGCGCCGCGTGAGCTACGCTCGCCCGCGTTCATGCGTTTGTTGATGTCTTTGAGTTGATCCAAAGGCACCACCACGCGAGATTGCAAGTCGATCAGTTTTTGCTGCAAATCTTGCACAGGCGGGATGAAGCGCCCCATGGTGGTTGACCATGGTTTGCCTGCGGCAGCTTGTTTTTCCACCCACTTGAGGTTAAGCAGGTTCGGTGGGAAGTCTTTGATAAAAGTGGCTTGTGGCATGCCGCACTTGTCCACAATGATGCGGCGCAGCTCGCGTTCGTTCTTACGCACATCGTCGACTTGACCGCGCACAGATTCACACAGCTTTTCAATGGTCTTGGCGGTGAAGCGAATGCCCATCAACTCTGCGGTCAAAGCGGTTTGCGCTTTCATGTACGCAGGCGTGCCGTAGCCTTCTTTGTCGTAGGTCTTGCGGAGTTTTTCGAACAACACAATCATGCGGTCAAAGCGCTCAAGGGCTGCGTTCTTCAACTCTTCCAATTTTTTGGTCAGAGCTTTAGAGCCGCCTTTGCCGTCATCATCGTCTTCTTCGTCAAATTCGTCAAAGTCTTCTTCGGCCACATAGTCGTCGGCTTCGTTCAGGTTGTTGAAACCGTCCACGATGGTGGAGATGACGACTTTATTTTCGCGAATGTCTTCGGCCATGGCCAACACCGCTGCGATGGTGGCTGGGGAGGCGCTGATCGCCGCCATCATGTCCATCAAGCCGCCTTCGATGCGCTTGGCGATTTCAATTTCGCCTTCGCGTGTCAGCAATTCAACCGTGCCCATTTCACGCATGTACATGCGCACGGGGTCGGTGGTGCGGCCGAATTCGCTGTCCACGGTGGACAAAGCGGCTTCGGCTTCTTCTTCGGCTTCTTCTTCAGTCGCGGCAGTCGGTGTGTTGTTGTTGAGCAGCAGGGTTTCTGCGTCAGGGGTGTGCTCGTAAACGGCCACGCCCATGTCATTCAACATGCTGATCACGACTTCGAGTGTTTCAGCGTCGACCAACTTGTCGGGCAAGTGGTCAGAGATTTCGCCGTGCGTGAGGTAGCCGCGTGTCTTACCGAGTTTGATCAGGGTTTTCAG
>CANCGU010000071.1 GCA_947377705.1 Comamonadaceae bacterium | reverse complement strand
CGGTTGTACGGCTCTTGCGCGTATTCATGCGCCAGCTTCAAAAACAGCAAATACGTGAGCTGCTCTAAATAGTCGCCATAGCCCACACCGTCATCGCGAAGGGTGTGACAAAAATTCCAGACTTTCTGGACGAGGGAGGATGTGTTCATAAGTTTGATACCTGCCATTTATCTGCCACAACATTTGATATGACAGATAAAAATTTGTTTTAAATCATAGAGTTAATAAGCGCCATCAAGGACAAGTCAAAACCAACTGACTTGATTCGACACTAAATGGCAGATTCATTTATTAGAACCTTCGACATACCAGTAACGCCGTCCGCGACTCAGCCCCTCAAAACGCAAACTGCCTTCAGCAACCAAATCGTCAATTGCACGCTTGAGTGTGCGGTAAGGCACCTCAGGCCCAACGCGCCTGTTAATGTCGCCAGAAGCAGCTCCAGGATAACGGCGCAAGTCTTCAACAATCAAAGCCCGCAAACGATGAGGCTCAAGACGGCGCAATGTGGTCTTTTCATCAAGGCCGCTGCCCTTCAACAAATCTGGCGACACAAAGTAGCGCACAGCTTGCGTACGCCCCGTGGAAGCCACCAAGCCCACATCCAACAATCGGTCCAGCCAGACTGGGCGCAGTTCGTCGGTAGAACCAAGCTCCAAACAAGTGGCCAGCTCTCTGGCTGTTAGCCCCTCGGGGGCAACCGCCAACAAACCTAAGGTGATGCGCTCTCGCTGACGCAGCTGATAGCGCGCATCCGCCTCCATCATCAGTTTGACCACTTCGGGCCTTTGCACACGACGACCAATCGTGACCGACACCGAATCGACGCCCTCTTTCGGCACAGGCACTGAGCGACCATGCGACAACTGCACGTCGTACATCAAATCAAAACCTGAGCCCTCTTTTTCCATCAAACGCAGATCATGAAACAGCGTGGCCATGCGGTCGTTACGGCGACGACTGGCGTGCAAAATGGTTTGCGGTGTCACGCCCAGCGGCAAACGGCCGGGGTTCACCACCTCTAGGCGATCGGGATGCAGGTTTACAAAAATATCGCCGCGTTGCGTATAAGGCCTGTGCACCAACGCGTTAACCAACAACTCACGCACCACACGCTTGTCGTAGGCGGGCAGCTTCTGGCGGTGCAAGCCATCGGGTAACTCGTAGCTTTCGTGGAAATCGGGAATCTCTGACCACACTGCATCCACCAAATCGACGGGGGACAAGGTGTAGTCATCCCACAGCCACTTGTTCACCTTTTGACCCAGCTCATCAAACTTGATAGCGGCAATAGCGGGCGCAGTACCTAACCTTGCGCGGTCACGAGCAGTGCCCACCATCAACACGCCCAAGTGCGTCAGCACATCGCCATCGCTCAGGCCGTAATGCTCCAGCAACTCAGCATCACCTTTATCTTTGACCGATATCTTCACCCGGTCAGATGTGCGCAGCGCATCTACCAGCGCCTGCACCTTGGCTGCATCGGCAGCAGCTACGGGCACCTGTTGCGACACCATGGCCTCCCAAGGCAAGCCGGGCCGGTCATTCAGCAAATGCAACACATCGTCACCGCGCACAGGTTGGCAGGTGTCACCCATCCGCATGAAGTAGCGCCCATCGCTGGTAGAGGCAACCCCCACCGAACGCGCCACCGTCAACGCAATGTATTCGCCGCCATTGGCAGCACACACCACCTCGGGTGCGACGTGCACATTGACCGTCAACTCGCCAATGCGCTTGCGCAGCTTATCCAGCAAATCGGGGGCAATGCGCTGCTCTGGCGGCGGCAAAGCCTGCCCGTCTTCAATGCCGATGTGCAAACAGCCGCCCGCCGCATTGGCAAAGCACACGCAATCGTTGGCTAAGGTTTGATAGTCGCTGCGTGCGCCTTGAATGAGGCGCAAAGACTTTTGGTCTAGCGTTTGTGTTTCGCGGCTCATGCCGCCTCCTTCGCCTTGCGGCCACGCGGCTTTTTAATCGCCTGCTGCGTTGCCCGCTCGGCGCGGATGCGCTCTAGCAACTCCCTGGCAGGCTCGTCGCTGGGGTCTTGCGCGACGAGTTGACCCGAGAAGGCTGCTTTGAGGATGTTTTGGCGTTGGGCAGCAGATTGTTTGAGCGCAAGCTCTATCGCTTCAGAGATGTCATCGTTTTCCTTGAGCCTTGCAGCTACTGAGACGACTATTTCACTTTGCTCTCCAAGCGGAGGCAACGGAAATGATGCATTTCGAACAAATTGGAAATGTCGGCTGTACCCTCGATCCTCCAAATCTAAAGTACTACAAGCAATAAAAGCAAATTCAGGGATCCAAGCTGATGAAATTGAAATGAGCTTGAGCCCGTCTGCCCCAACTACAAATGGATTTTCAATTAACTTAAAACGACGCGTATGGTCCCCGAATCCGATAACAGGAAGTGCGCCATCAAATGACAACGAAACATCATCTGTATAGCCCCCGATAAATTTCGCGCCTTGGTCAATTACAGGGAGTAGCCCAGCTTGGGCATAGGCAGCCTGGGACAGTTTTTTTCCATTGTCCGACAGCACCTCAAATAATTGATCAAAACTGCCCCGAACCCACCCATGTGGTAACTCAAGCAAATCGTTGGCGTCAGGCTGCACAGGTTCTGCGTATTTCTTCTGCCAGTCTTTGGGCGGGGCTTTGCCTTGTTCTTTGAACTTGGCGAGCTGCTTGGCTTCCCAGCGAGCGCGACGCTCTTGCAGGATGCGTTCTAGCAGTTGAGCACCTGTTTCTGTGGGCTTGTTGGTGGCTCGCCATTCAGCAGTGAGCGCACCTTCTACGGCAGCTTTGAGCAGCGATTGGCGGTATTGCGCCAGCTTCTTTTGTGCGGCTTTGAGTTCGGCTACGCCAGCGTCTAGGCCCGTGAGGAGTTCTTCTAATTTTTCGACGATTCGGGTTTGTTCGGCTGCAGGAGGAAGGTTCAACTGCAAACCGTGCAATGCTTCAAGTCGGATGCCACTTACTGTTGTGCCAGAGCCGAGGTCTTGAATTACTCTGGAATGTGCGCCAATCCAATGCAACAAAAAATCCGCGTTAATTTCGACGCCCAGTTCAAGTGCTTTCAAATCTTGATTGATAGCACAAGCGACTGTTGGTCGAATTGCTTTTCCAAGCGCAATGCGCGTTGCCACGATCAACGTATTAGCTGGAATTAAATTCGTTGCACTCCCAGCGATTGCTAATTCAGAAATATGCTCTTGTGCGTCATTGGGCTTCAACACTTTCATATCTTTGACAGTGAACCAAGGAATATGACCATCAAAGTAAGCCGGAATAGTGCGTGATGGCGTCCCACCACCAACGACAGACAACAAGATACTTCCAAGTGTTGCCTCAGCCCATCCATTAGGCAATTCACTCACGCCACCAACTCCAAGTTCATTTCATTCATCAGCGTATCCAAGTCTTTCCCAAATAAACCCCACGCTTTTTGCAGGCCGCCCATGTCGGCCAGTTGGGCGTAGTCAAAATCATCGCGGCTGATTTGGCAGCTACTGGCAATGTGGTCTTTCATCAGGCGCAGCCACTCGGTTTGCTCGGGGCTAAAGGCCGTGCCACGCTGAGCGTTGTGCCGCCATATCCACGCCTGAAAGCGTTTGTCCACTTCGTCAGCAAAAGGTTTTAGCTCGGTGTCTAGCCCCAAGGCAAAGCGCACCAAGCTCACCAGGTCAGTCAACTGGCGCTTGCTGTCTGTGCCCTTCACTTGGCCCGCTTGCACGCGGGCATAGGCGCTCCACAGACGTTCGGTGGTCAGCATGAGGGGAGGCTTGCACAGGTGCTCGCTCAGCTCTTCCAGCATGTCAAAGGTCAGCGCACGGCGCTGGTAGGGCTGCTGGTAGAAAAAGCCAAGGGCGGTAATTTCGTCTTTGTGCTGCGCAATGTAGCTGGCAAAGCTGTCTATGGTGGCTTTGGCTTGTGCTTCAGCTTGCTCGCTAAAGCCTGCAAAGATGACGTTATCGAGGTTGATGTGGTCAATGATTTGCTCGCGGTCGCGGCGGGCGTTTTCTATTTCTTCGCGAAGCTCGGGCTTATCAAACGGGGCGCAAGCTGCGGCCACGCGCTCGGCACGGGCGGCTTCGATTTCTTCGGGCAGCAAGGTGTTTTCGCTGCGGGTGATGCCTTTGGCTTGGGCTGTAGCCAGCGCCATAGCGGTGATGGCGTCGGGGTCAAGCGCCACGATCAAACCTTTGCCTAGCTCGCCAATGGGGATGCCACCAGACACTTTCTCGATGCGGGCTTGCGCTTTTTCGTCCAGCTGTTTGGCTAGGCGCACCAAGCGGTTGGCCAGAGAGAGTACGGTGTCGTCGTCGCGGCTGCCCATGGCCACGCCTTGCAGCAGGTCTTTGAGTGCAACGGTGGATTTTTTCTCAAGCGGGCGGCTTTCGGTTTTGAGCGATTGCTCCACGCCCACGGCATCAATCAGCACAAAGCGAGTCTTCGCGCCGTCAGCGCTGTTGCTGACGCGCTTGAGGCTGTCGCCGTCTAGGCTGCGCACGCCGCGGCCTTTCATTTGCTCGTAGTAGCCTTTGCTGCGCACATCGCGCATAAACAGCAACACTTCGAGCGGCTTCACGTCTGTGCCAGTGGCGATCATGTCCACTGTGACGGCGATGCGTGGGTTGTAGTCGTTGCGAAAGCTGCTGAGGATGGTGTCTGCGTCCTCTTCAGCTTTGTAGGTGACCTTTTTGCAAAACGCGTTACCTTGGCCGTACACCTCACGCACGATGTTGATGATGTCGTCGGCATGGCTATCGGTTTTGGCAAATATCAGCGTCTTGGGTGTTTCTTTGCGGGCGGGGAAAATTTGTGTTTCCACTGCAGTCTTCATGGCCTGAATGACTTGCCGAATTTGGCTGACGTTGACCACCGAGCGGTCTAGCTCTTTACCGGTGTAGTGGGTATCTTCTTCGGTTTCGCTCCAGCGCTTTTTACGGGTTTGGCGATCGCGGTGGTCTACCCATTCTTGGGCTTTGATTTCGCCGCCTTTTTTAGTGACTTCGGTTTCAATGGTGTACACGTCGTAGCCCACGTTCACGCCGTCAGCCACCGATTGCTCGTAGTTGTATTCGGCCACGATGTTTTCATTGAAGAAACCAAAGGTGCGCTTATCAGGCGTGGCGGTAAGGCCAACCAAGCTGGCATCGAAATAGTCCAGCACCTGTTTCCACAGGTTGTAGATGCTGCGATGGCACTCGTCGATGACGACGAAGTCAAAGGTCTCGATGGGCACAGCGGGGTTGTAGCGCACCATCTTTTTTTGTTTTTCGGTTTGCTGCACTTCATTGAGCGACACGTCTTCAGCAGACTCGTCAATGGGCTCGCCGCTCAGAATGGAGTACATGCGCTGAATGGTGCTGATGCACACCTGCGAATGTGGGTCGATATTGCTGGAAGCCAACCGCTGCACGTTGTAAAGCTCGGTGAACTTACGTCCATCGTCTGGCGGTGTGTAGGCCATGAACTCTTGGTGCGCCTGTTTGCCCAAATTGCGGGTGTCCACCAAAAACAAGATGCGTTTGGCTCCGCCAAACTTCAGCAGGCGGTACACCGAGGTGATGGCCGTAAATGTTTTGCCAGCGCCCGTGGCCATGTGCACCAAGGCGCGAGGCTTGTTAAGAGCCAATGATTTTTCTAAACCTGTGACCGCGCTAATTTGGCAATCGCGCAAATTGCGCTCAGGCAGCACGGGCATGTGGTCGGCCAAGCGGCGGCGCAGGGTTTCTGGCTGGGCCAACCAAGCGCCCAAGGTTTCGGGCTTGAAGAAATAGAAAACTTCGCGCGAGCGTGGCGCGGGGTCGGCGTTGTCGGTGAACCGAATGATTTGGCCTGTGGCCTCAAACAAGAAACGCAGTGGTGCGCTGTCTTTGCGCCACTTGAGGTTGGCCGTGGCATAGCGCACGGTTTGGTCTTCGACGACGGTGAGGTTTTCTCCTGCTGCGTCTTTCTTGGCTTCAATCACGCCCACGGCATTGCGATTGACAAACAACACATAGTCAGCAGGGCCAGTGTCTGTCGGGTACTCACGCACCGCAACGCCCATACCTGCGCCCAGATTGAGCTGCTTCATGTCTTGAATGACCCAGCCGGCATCCACCAGCTTGCGGTCAATCTCTTCTCGGGCTTTTTGTTCGGGCGTCATCTCAAACGGTTTTAATTAATTAGGATGCATTTTGCTCGATGGCAATTACTTCTTTTTCTCTGGCCGCTTGTAATTGGCAATACTCACCTGCTTACCCCGCGCCACGCTCAGCGCGCCCGCTTCGGTGTTCTTGGTAATCGTCGAGCCACCGCCCACCGTGCCGCCTGCGCCAATGGTGACGGGCGCCACCAACACGCAGTTGCTGCCAATGTGCACATCGGCTTCGATGACGGTGCGGTGTTTGTTGGCGCCGTCGTAGTTGGCAGTGATGCTGCCTGCGCCGTAGTTGACGCGCTCGCCCACTGTGGCGTCACCCAAGTAGGCCAAGTGGTTGGCTTTAGCGCCTTTGGCTAGGGTGGAGTTTTTGACTTCCACAAAGTTGCCAATGTGCACCTCTGCGGCCAGCTGTGCGCCGGGGCGCAAGCGGGCAAATGGGCCAATCAATGCACCCTCGCCCACGGTCACGCCCAGCGTTTCGCCATCGATGTGGGTGAAGGGGTGAATCACAGCGCCTGCTTCAATGCGGCAGTTGGCAATGACGCAGTTCGCACCAATCTTGACGCCTTGGCCCAACGACACCTGACCTTGGAAGATGCAGTTCACATCAATCTCCACATCTTGCGCGCAGCTCAAGTGGCCGCGCACATCAAAGCGTGCGGGGTCGATGATGCGCACGCCGTCGGCCATGAAGGCGTGGGCTTGGCGCAGCTGATAGATGCGCTCGAGGTCAGCCAATTGCGTAGGGCTATTGACGCCTGCCACTTGCGCCACGTCTTTGATTTTGTGAGCCGCGACGGGCACGCCATCGGCCTCGGCAAACTTGACCACATCGGTCAAATAAAACTCTTGTTGCGCGTTGTTGTTGTCTAAGCGGGCCAACCAAGGCTTGAGCAACTTCGCAGGCACGGCCATGATGCCGCTGTACACCTCTTGAATGGCGCGCTGTTCATCGTTGGCATCTTTGTGCTCGACGATGGCGTGCACTTGCCCACTGGGGCTACGCACAATGCGACCGTAGCCTGTGGGGTCGGCAAAGTCGATGGTGAGCAGCGCGAGTTGTTTGCCATCACACAAATCCAGCAAGGCTTGCAGTGTGTCGGCTTGGGTCAATGGCACATCCCCCGACAGCACCACCACCACGCCGTCATCGGCCAAAAAAGGCACGGCTTGTTGCACGGCATGGCCTGTGCCAAGCTGGGGCATTTGGCGAGCGAATTGCAAATTGTCAGCAGCGTTCGCAGCTAGCAAAGTTGGCTCAACCTGATCGGCACCATGACCGGTGATGACGATGGTGTGACGTGCCTTCAAGGTGCGCGCGGTGTCAATCACATGCTGCACCAAAGCCTTACCCGCGAGCCGGTGCAAAACCTTAGGCATACTGCTCTTCATACGGGTGCCTTTGCCGGCAGCCATGATCACCACATCCAAAGCCGTCATGTCATTCATCCTTATCTTGCGCAGAATTATCCGCCATGCCTCTGCTTGGCTGGTGTTGGCCGCGCTTGTCGGTTTGAGTGGCTGCAGCACCCTCAAGCTGGTCTACAACAACAGTGACGACTTGATGTACTGGTGGCTCGATGGCTACGCTGATTTGCAAGACGGCCAAAAGCAATTCACCCGCGAAGCACTGACCGATCTACAACGTTGGCATCGCCAGCAGCAGCTGCCCGAATACGTCGCCTTGCTCAAACGCATGCAGGCCATGGCCCCGAACGACATCACGCCCGCACAAGTGTGCGCGGTGACTGAGGACATGAAAAGCAGTTTCATCCGCCTGCTGCGTTATGTCGAGCCCGCCACAGCACAGCTTGCAGTACAACTCGGCCCCGATCAACTGCGCAGCGTGCGCAAACGCTTCGACAAAACAAATAAAACTTGGAAAGAAGACTGGTTCGACCCAGACGCCGAAGAGCGTCTGCGCTACCGCACCAAGCAAGCCACCAACCGACTTGAAGATTTTTACGGTCGCTTGGATAAACAACAACGCGAGGTGTTGCACCAATGGCTCAGCACCTCCCTGTTTGACCCAGCGCTCAGCTACGCCGAGCGTGAACGCCGCCAAGCCGACACGCTGCAAACCTTGCAGCGCATCGCGCAAGAGACTGGGGCTGGCTATAAACAAGAACCCGCTCAGCAGCAACTGCGTGGCTTGGTCGACCGCAGCTTCAACGCCCCCAACGAACGCTTGCGCACTTACAGCAAAGCACTCTGGCAAGAAAACTGCGAGGGCTTTGCCAAGCTGCACAACAGCACCACCCCTGCGCAGCGCCATTACATGGTGGAAACACTACGCGGCTACGAAAACGATTTCAAAATCTTAATGACGAAGAAATAGATCAAGCCATTGGCCAGACCACCCCGTTGTCATTCAAGAGCGCGTCCAGCGGCATGTCATGCGGCTCGGGCATCAGGTCAGGCAAAAACCCGTGGGTAAAGCCCAAACCAGCGGTGAACGGCTTGGGCTGCAAGGTGGCCAGGGTGCGGTCATAAAAACCACCACCATAGCCCAAACGAAAACCGCCAGGCCCGTAGCCCACGCAAGGCACAAACAACAAGGTGGGCACCACCACTTCGGTGTCTTTGGGTTTTGGAATGCCGTAGGCATCTTCTTCCATGGGACAGCCCGGATACCAAGCATGGAACGTGAGTGTTTTGTGCGCCTTGTCGACCACAGGCAATCCAATACGACGGCGTTGTGGCTCCTCCAGCAATTCACCATCTTCTTTCCAGCGGTGCAGCACAGGCAGCGGGTCAAACTCGCCTTTGATGGGCCAATAGGCACCAATCACTGTATCGGGGCGATCGAACAGCCAAATGCGCATCACGCGTTGCAACAGGTCAGCCCGTTCCAGCCGGTCGGGCAAGTTCAAACGCTCTTCAATGAGCTGCTGGCGCAAGGTTTTTTTGTCCACAGATAATCAGGTCATGAAATTTCGAGTCATTGTGTCATTGTTTGTCAGCGTTTTTGTGACGTTGGCTGCCGTTCAACCCAGCCTAGCTGCGCCCTCGGGCAACAACGCCCAAGCCGATGCGGTCATCACGGACATGGCGCAAGCCTTCAAACGCGGCGACCGCAAACGCCTCACCGCGCTGCTGCCCCAAGCCAAAGGCCACTTGCTAGAACCATGGGCCGCGTATTGGGAGCTGAAAGCCCGTTTGGACGAAGCCTCTTCGCAAGAAGTACGCGCCTTCTTCACCCGCTACCCCGCCACCTACCAAGAAGACCGCCTGCGCAACGACTGGCTGCTGCTCTTAGGCCAGCGCCGCGACTGGACCACGCTCAGCGACGAGCACCCCCACTACCGCATGCGCGATGACCGTGAACTGCGCTGCTACTTCTTGACGGTTGAGCTACTGGAAAAAGGCCCACAAGCCAGTGCATCGATTGCTGACGAAGTGCGTAAAAACTGGATGGGTATGCGCGAAGCCGACGACGGCTGCACCTTGGCCGCCGATCGCCTGTACTTCACCAAACAATTCACCGCGCTCGACATTTGGCGCAAAGCACGCTTGATGGTGGAACACAACCGCCCACGTACCGCGCGCAATGCAGTGCAAATCGTGGCCCCCGATGCGGCCAACGTGGTGCCCGATGCGATCAACAACGCTGAAAAGTTCTTGGCCAAACACATTGCCGCACCCCAGAAGGTACGTCAAGAGCTGGTGGTCATGGCCTTGGTCAAAGTCGCCACCACCGACCCCGACAAAGCCGACAAGCTGATGCGCAACAAGTGGCAGCCCTACCTCACCACTGAAGAACGTCACTGGGTGTGGGGGGTGATTGGCCGTCAATCCGCCATGCGCTTGGACGACGACGCCCTCGCCCACTTTGCGCGCGTGGTGCATGACAAAGACCTGAACGACGACATGCTGGGTTGGAAAGTGCGCGCCGCCTTGCGCGCTGGCAACACACCGAAATGGAACGTGGTGGAAAACGCCATCAACGCCATGAGTGCCGAGGCACGCAAAGACCCCACATGGATTTATTGGCACGCACGCGCGCTGCTGGCTCGCAAAAAAGTAACGCCACAAATTCAACAAGAAGCCCATGCGATGCTTGAAGGCATTGCTGGCGTGCGCGGCTTTTACGAACAACTCGCCCTCGAAGAGCTGGGCCGCAAAGTCACCGCGCCAACACGCCCCCCTGCTCCGACGAGCGATGAGGTCGAAGTCGCCCGCCGCAACCCATCGCTGCAACGCGCGCTCTACGCCATTGGCATGGGCTTGCGCTCTGAAGGTGTGCGCGAATGGAACTACGCCACCAACCTTGTGGACGCACAAGGCAAAGCCGGCATGATGAGCGACCGCGAGCTGTTGGCCGCCGCGCAACTCGCCTGCGACAACCAAGTGTGGGACCGCTGCATCAACACCAGCGAACGCACACGTCAGGTCATGGATTTTGAGCAAAGGTTTCCCATGCCGCACAAAGATGCGGTGATTGCACGCGCCAAAGCCATCAACCTCGACCCGGCTTATGTCTACGGTCTCATCCGCCAGGAAAGCCGCTTCGTCACCGATGCGCGTTCAGGGGTAGGGGCTTCAGGCCTGATGCAAGTCATGCCCGCCACGGCCAAGTGGACCGCTCGCAAAATTGGCTTGGTCAGCTTCACGCCGGACCAAATCACCGATCGCGACACCAACATTGCCATTGGCACGGGTTATTTGAAATTGGTCCTCGACAGCTTTGAGGGCTCGAT
>CANCGU010000070.1 GCA_947377705.1 Comamonadaceae bacterium | reverse complement strand
GCCAATACAAGGGTTTGTCAGCAACAAATAAGTCAGACCCTTGTAAGAGCCCCGCCTCACAGTCACGGGGTTTTGACAGATACCGCCACAAATAAGAGGAGACCGGTTCATGAGCGACATCACCATTCACCAGCCATCAGCTGAGTTCGTTAAACAAGCCAACGTGTCCGGCATGGCCGCCTACGAAGCGCTGTGCAAAAAAGCTGAGACTGATTACGAAGGCTTTTGGGCCGAGCAAGCACGCGAGTTGCTGAGCTGGAAGACCCCCTTCACCAAAGTGCTCGACGAGAGCAACGCACCTTTCTTCAAGTGGTTCGAAGACGGCACATTGAACGCCTCTTACAACTGCTTGGACCGCAACATCGAAAAAGGCTTGGGCGACAAGACCGCCATCATCTTCGAAGCCGACGGCGGCGAAGTGACCAAAGCCACTTACAGCCAATTGCTGGCTAAGACTTGCCAATACGCCAACGCCCTGAAATCAGTCGGCGTGAAAAAAGGCGACCGCGTGATGATCTACATCTCGATGTCGATCGAAGGCGTGGCCGCCATGCAAGCGTGTGCCCGTATCGGCGCCACCCACTCGGTGGTGTTCGGCGGCTTCTCGGCCCAGTCTTTGCGTGACCGCATTGAAGACACAGGTGCTGTCGCCATCATCACCGCAGACCAACAAGTGCGCGGTGGCAAACACCTGCCACTGAAAGCCATCGTCGATGAAGCCATCGGCTTGGGCGGCTGTGGCTCTGTGAAAAACGTGCTGGTGGTCAAGCGCACCGGTGGCGACATCGCCATGACCGCTGGCCGCGACCAATGGTTGGCTGATTTGGCCGACAAGCAAGCCACCACCTGCGAACCTGAATGGGTGGGCGCTGAGCACCCCCTGTTCTTGCTCTACACATCAGGCTCCACAGGCAAGCCAAAAGGCGTGCAACACAGCACGGGCGGCTACTTGCTGCACGCAGCGCTGACCACCAAGTGGACGTTTGACCTGAAAGACAACGACGTGTTCTGGTGTACCGCCGACATCGGCTGGGTCACAGGCCACACGTACATCACCTACGGCCCCTTGGCTTTGGGCGGCACTGAAATCGTGTTCGAAGGCGTGCCCACCTACCCAGACGCTGGCCGCTTCTGGAAGATGATCCAAGACCACAAAGTCTCCATCTTCTACACCGCGCCTACCGCCATCCGTTCACTCATCAAAGCGGCGGAAGCCAACGATGCTGTGCACCCCAAGAGCTACGACTTGTCTAGCCTGCGTTTGTTGGGCTCGGTCGGCGAGCCGATCAACCCAGCGGCTTGGGAGTGGTATTACAAGCATGTGGGCGGCAGCCGTTGCCCCATCGTGGACACCTTCTGGCAAACAGAAACCGGTGGTCACATGATCACCCCCCTGCCCGGTGTGACACCGATGGTTCCTGGCTCTTGCACCTTACCCTTCCCTGGCATCCAAGCCGCTGTGGTGGACGAAGCTGGCCACGACATGCCCAATGGCCAAGGCGGTATCTTGGTGGTCAAGCGCCCATGGCCTTCGATGATTCGCACCATCTGGGGCGACCCAGACCGTTTCATCAAGAGCTACTACCCAGAAGAATTCAAAGGCAAGTACTACTTGGCTGGCGACGGCGCGATTCGCGACGAAAAAACGGGCTACTTCACCATCACTGGCCGTATTGACGACGTGTTGAACGTGTCGGGCCACCGCATGGGCACCATGGAAATCGAGTCTGCTTTGGTGAGCTGCACCGAGTTGGTGGCTGAAGCCGCGGTGGTGGGTCGTCCTGACGACACCACTGGCGAAGCCATCTGCGCGTTCGTGGTGTTGAAGCGTTCACGTCCTGTGGGCGACGAGGCCAAAGCGATTGCCAAAATCTTGCGCGACCACGTCGGCAAAGAAATTGGCCCCATCGCCAAGCCCAAAGACATCCGCTTCGGCGACAACTTGCCCAAGACCCGTTCAGGCAAGATCATGCGCCGCTTGCTGCGTAGCTTGGCCAAGAACGAGGCGATCACCCAAGACACCTCGACACTGGAAAACCCAGCGATTCTGGACCAGTTGACAGATAACCACTGATTGAGCACTTGCGAAGCCGACCTTCTTAGAAAGTCGAGCACCATGAAAAAACCCGCCAATTGGCGGGTTTTTTCATGGTTGGCGTTGAATGAATGACGTCATGCGTCCTGATCAAGCCAACGGCAAATGGGCACCCACTGGTCTAAATCCTTTTGAACCTTGGACGGCGTGATGTCAAACATCGACAAACCATGCGCGGCCATGTGTAAATAGTATTGGGTATCGCGTAAATAGCTCAACACGGGCACTTGCAAGGAGTCGATGAACTTGCGCAAGTTCGCGGCTGAAATGGTGCGCGTGTCAACGCGGTTGCCCACCACCGCCACTTGTGTGGGCAGTTTCTCCGTGATTTGCAGCAGCTGAATCAAAAACTCGTTGGTGGCCTGCATATCAAACACGCTGGGCATCACAGGCACGATGACCTTGTCAGCACGCTCAATTACCTCTTGCAAACGCCAGCCACTGATGCCGCCAGGCGTGTCGATCACCACATGCGTGGTGCCGCGTGGCGGCTTGGCCGTGAGCACCAGGTCAGGCTGGTGCTCCCAAGTGGCAATCCGTGGCAACGTTTCAGGTCTCTGGCTGAGCCAAAACTTAGAGGATTGCTGCGTATCTGCATCACCCAGCATGACCTGATGGCCTTGCGCGGCAAAGTAGCCAGCAATATTGGTTGACATCGTGGACTTGCCAGCACCCCCTTTAGGGTTAGCAACGACAACAACTTTCATAAGCGTATTTGAATTAGAAATTTACGGGAGTCGGAATATGCGTCTAATACGCCACAGGGCGCACAGCATGAAGTGTATTCATTTGCGAAAAGTGACAATAAACGTCTAAACTTACATGAACTAATTTTCTCGAAAGATCACCCCATGAGCGAAGGCACAAAAGACAAGAGCATTTTCATTGGCGCCGGCGTGGTCTTCAAAGGCTCCATCAATGCACCCAACCAAGCCATCATCTCAGGCACGGTGGAGGGTGACCTGGTTGCTCGCGATGTGCTGATCGGCGCTGCGGGTGTGGTGACAGGCAACACAGAAGCTGACTTCATTGATGTCAAAGGTGAATTGAACGAGTCCGTGAATAGCAAAAATGTGCTCATCGTTCGCGCCACCGGCAAAGTCACAGGGGATGTGACGTACGGCGAAATCGAAATCGAACGTGGCGGAAAAATCAAAGGCACCATGAAACAGGTGTGACGCTGGCAGCCCTTTGGGCTGCTTCGGACGCTGTGCATAAAAGCTTCACACAGCGCCTCTAAAATGGGTGAAATTTTCAAAGCTCCCACGTTTGTCTCACTCGCCTCATTTGCGCACAGCGGCCTCACCTTACGCCGCTCGCCAACGCGCTCCCCGTCGACACCTTATTGGCATTGGGCTGGTTGTGGTGCTGCACGCGGTGTTGTTATGGGCGATCGCATCAGGTTTGGCACGCCAAGTGGTGCGCATCACCGAAAACACCGTCGAAGCAGTGTTGATGTCAGAAGCCCCGCCCCCCGCACCTGTTGCGCCTAAACCGCCGCCCCCCCCAAAGCCTGCACCGCCCACACCTGCGCAGGCCAGCACGGCGCCCGCGATCACCCAAGCCGCCACACCGTCTGCAGCGCAACCTGCCCTGCCCGCCATTCGCACAGGGGCAGTCATTCAGCCGGGGGCGCACTGCGCCAAGCCTGACTACCCCAGCGCTTCGCGTCGCATGGAAGAAGAAGGCACAGTCACCTTGAAGTTTTTAATTGGCACGGATGGCCGCGTGCTGCAAGCCGACATTGAAAAATCATCGGGCTTCAACCGTTTGGACGAAGCGGCACGCAACGCGCTGTCGAAATGCCAGTTCCGTCCAGGCACAGTGGATGGCAAGCCTGAGCAAAGCTGGGCCAACATCAAATACACATGGCGCTTGGAATAAGCGCCAACAAGAAAAGGAAACCCCCATGTTGCAACACACCTTCGCACGCACCGCTGCGACCTTGACCACCTTTGCCTTGAGCGCCAACGCTGTGGCCGAAGAAGTCGTTGAAAACCCCTATGGTTTGTCAGCCCTGTGGGCACAGGGCGATGTGGTGGCCAAAGCCACGCTGCTGATTTTGGTCATCATGAGCATGGGCAGCTGGTATGTGATCTTCACCAAGTTGGCCGAGCAAAACCGCGTCATGCGCTATGCCCAAACAGCGCAAAACAACTTCTGGAACGCAGGCGATGTGCGCCAAGGCACCGATGGTTTAGAAGTAGACAGCCCTTTTCGCTTCATTGCTGAAAAAGGTTTGGAGAGCGCAGGCAAGCACACCGGTTTGTTGGGCAGCATCAACTTCAACGACTGGGTGACCATGAGCATCCAGCGCGCCATGAACAACGTGCAAAGCCGGATGCAAGACGGCTTGGCGGTACTCGCCACCGTCGGTTCGACAGCGCCTTTCGTGGGCTTGTTTGGCACCGTCTGGGGCATTTACAACGCGCTGGTGAAGATTGGCATGTCGGGCCAAGCCAGCATCGACAAGGTGGCTGGTCCTGTGGGCGAGTCGCTCATCATGACGGCCATCGGCTTGGCTGTGGCAGTGCCTGCGGTGTTGGGCTACAACTGGCTGGTGCGCCGCAACAAAGTGGCCATGGAAGAAGTACACGCCTTTGGCGCTGACTTGCATGCGGTGCTGTTGGGTTCTGCCGAATTAGGCTCGGCGCAAAAGTAAACCATGGCCATGCACCTAGGCCCCAGTGAGGGCGACGATGATTTGCTAACGACCATCAACACCACGCCCTTGGTGGACGTGATGCTGGTGTTGCTCATCATCTTTCTCATCACCATTCCGGTGGTGACCACGTCGATCAAAGTGGAACTACCGCACGAGGTGCAACAACCACGCGAGACCAAACCCGACAACATCATTCTGTCGGTCAACGCACAAGGCCAAGCGTATTTGTATGACGCGCCCGTGCGCAGCAACGCAGCCCTCATCAAGCAGCTACAAACCTTTGCCGAGAAAACACCACAGCCCGAAGTGCAAATTCGCGGTGACGCCAAGACTGACTTTGAAGCGGTCGGCCGTGTGCTCTATGCCGCACAAGTGGCGGGCTTGACCAAGGTGCGGTTTGTCACCGACCCACAAGGGAAATAAGCATGGCCATGAACCTGCCGTCCTTGACTCACAGCCAAGACGAACCCGACGTGATGATGGACATCAACACCACGCCGCTGATCGACGTGATGTTGGTGCTGCTCATCATGCTCATCATCACCATCCCTGTGCAGCTGCATTCGGTGAACATGGACATGCCGCAGAGTTCAACCCCGCAGCAAAAGAAACCCAATGTGGTTCGCATTGAGGTGGACGCACGCAGCGTGGTCAACTGGAACGGCAAGCCTTTGGCTGATCGCGCGGCACTCGACACCTTGCTGCAAGAAGCCAAAGCACAAGCGCCACAACCCGAGCTGCACATCAAAGCGCAAGGCAAAGCCAAGTACGAAGCCGTGGCAGGTGTGTTGGCCAGCGCCCAACGCCAGGGTCTGACCAAAATTGGCATTGTGGGCACCGAGCAATTCGCGGCGCCTTAACCTCGGGTAACTACTCAGACCATGGCCCTCGTGTAGCCATGGTGACTCACCTGCTCACAAGCTGTCGATAGGATGCCGCCATCCAATCCAGCAGGAGCGTTGCATGGTTCAGTTCACACTCAACGGACAAACCGTTCGCAGTACCGTACACAACAGCACACCACTTTTAAATGTGCTGGCCAATGATTTGCAAATCAACGGCGCAAAATTTGGATGCGGTAAAGCACAGTGCAGCGCATGCCTGGTGATGGTGGATGGCAACCCCATCAAGTCCTGCGTTGCGCCGGTGTCAGCCGTCGCGGGGCGCACCGTCACCACACTCGCGGGCATGAAAGAAGGCAACAAGCCCAGCCGTTTGCAACAAGCGTTCATCGATGAGCAAGCCGCCCAATGCGGTTACTGCACATCCGGCATGGTCATTCAAGCGCAAGCCTTGCTCGATAGAAACCCAAACCCCACAGATGCCGAGGTACGCGTTGCACTGGATGGCAACTTGTGCCGATGTGGCGCACACAACCGAATCGTTCGCGCCGTGCTACGTGCCGCGAAGGGGGCTTGATCATGCCAAATCAATTGCCAACAACACGTCGCGGTTTTTTAAAAACCACCGGTTACCTCTCTTTGGCGTTTGCCATTCCACTCGAGAGCGCCTTGTCGCAAGCTGCGAATGCCAAACCTCGTTTACCCGGCGATCTACAAAACAACCGCAAACTCAGTGCTTGGCTTCGTGTGAATGCCAACCAAACGGTCACGCTTTTGGTTGGCAAGGTCGAATTAGGACAAGGCATTTTGACGGCGGTCTCCCAAGTTTGTGCAGATGAGTTGGACATCGACTTCCAGCGAGTTCAAGTCATCTCAGGTGACACCGCACTGGTGCCCAACGAAGGCGTCACTGCCGGCTCGTTTTCGATGCCTTACTGCGCCACCGCTGTGCAATACGCCTCCGCAGAAGTACGGTCCATCTTGCTAGAACTTGCGGCAGAAAAACTCAACCAACCTGTCGCCAGTTTGTCCGTGCAAGACGGCATGATTTTGGGTAGCAATGGCACCCGGGTTGCCTATTGGGACTTGGTCTTAGGTGAATCGCTGAACCGTGAGGCCACGGGCTTAGTCAAACCCAAACTGCCCCAGCAGCACCGTTACATCGGTCAATCTGTGCATCGCATCGACTTGACCCCTAAAATTTTGGGTGAAGCCAAATTTGTCCAAGAACATCGCCCGACAGGTCTGTTGTTTGGCCACTTGGTACGCCCGCCCACGTATGCCGCAAAACTGCTATCCGCCAACGTTGCGAGCGTGCAAAAAATGCCAGGCGTGGTCAAAGTTGTGCGCAATGGCAGCTTCTTAGGCGTGATCGCGAAACGTGAAGAACAAGCACTTGCCGCGGCCAATGCTTTGAATGCCTCAGCCAAATGGGAAGTCGAGAAAAAGCTGCCCACGCATGAGGGTATTTTTGATTGGCTGCGCAACACAAAACCTAACCGTGTCATTGAAACCAAAATACAACCACGGTTGAGCGCCGAAGCCTCTGTCAAAACGATCGAAGCCACCTACTATCGGCCGTATCACATGCATGCCTCGATTGGCACATCAGCCGCCATTGCAACCCTGGGTGCCGATGGGGTGATGTTGATTCAAACCCACAGTCAATCGGTGTTTGAAACAGGCATCGCCATCGCCAAGATGTTGGGTTTAGAGCCCAGCAAGGTTCGTTGCCAACACATGCAAGGCGCCGGTTGCTACGGTCACAACATGGCCGACGACGCCGCAGCAGATGCCGCCTTACTCGCCATGGCCGTGCCCGGTCAACCCGTGCGGTTGCAATACACGCGCGAGCAAGAGCACAAATGGGAGCCCTATGGCTCGGCCATGGTGATTCAAACCAAAGCTGGCGTCGATGCGGCAGGCAATGTGCTGGATTGGGATTTACAAATTTGGTCTACCCCCCATGGGACACGACCTGGTGGCGAACCAGGCAACCTGGTCTCGGCTCGCTATCTAGAAAAACCATTTGCACAACCTACCCCCACCAACGGTGGGCCGCCTAACTATGCCGCTGATCGCAACGGCATCGCCTTGTATGACTTTGCGGGACACAAGGTGCTGACGCACTTCATCACCGACATGCCAGTGCGTGTGTCCTCGACCCGAGGCTTGGGTGCCTATGCCAATGTGTTTGCCATTGAATCCTTCATGGATGAATTGGCATTAGCCGCTAACGTAGACACACTCACTTACCGCCTGCGCTTCTTAAAAGACGAACGCGCACGCGATGTGTTGCAAAAAGCAGCAGATAAGTTTGGCTGGAACAGTTGGAAAAACACACCCAATCGCGGACGAGGCATTGGCTTTGCGCGTTATAAAAACATTGCAGGCTACTGTGCCGTGGCCATGGAGGTGGAGGTCAATCCACGCAATGGCCGTATTCGGGTCATCAGGGCTGTGGCTGCTGCGGATTCGGGGCATATCGTCAACCCCGATGGCGTGAGCAATCAAATTGAAGTCGGACTGATTCAGTCCCTCAGTTGGTCCCTCAAAGAAGAAGTGAAATTTGACGACACACAAATTCTGTCCACCGACTGGAACAGCTACCCCATCCTCACCTTCTCAGAAATTCCACCCGTGGATGTGGTGCTGGTCAATCGTCCAGGCACGCCTTTCTTGGGCACAGGCGAAGCATCGCAAGGGCCAACCAGCGCGGCACTGGCCAACGCGGTGTTTAACGCAACCGGCGTGCGCTTTCGTCGACTCCCCCTCACGCCCGAACGTGTCAAACAAGGCTTAGATAAAAAAGGGACCGCATGAAGCTACTGAAAGTTCTAGGTGTACTCGCCTTATGCGTTGGTGCTTGGCCCAGCGTGGCACAAACCAACACGAGTCGCGACTATCCCAATCACCCCATCAAAATGGTCATCCCCTACGCTGCGGGCGGGCCCATGGATTTCATTGGCCGCACGCTTGGCCCACGTTTGGCGCAGAGTTTGGGCCAGCCCTTGGTGATTGACAACCGCGCCGGTGCGGGTGGTGCGATTGGCACCGATGTCGTGGCCAAATCTGCACCCGATGGCTACACACTGCTCAATACATCGTCTAGCCATGCCAGCTTGCCTGTGGTGTCACCCAGCCTACCTTATGACCCCATCAAAGATTTCACGCCCATCACCTTGGTGGCCAACAGTGTGGGATTTGTGGTGGCCGCACGCCCTGATCTACCGGTGAAAAACCTGAAAGAGTTGCTCGCAGACGCCAAAGCCAATCCTGGCAAGTACACGTTTGGCTCTGGTGGTGTTGGCAATGTGATGCACTTTGCAGGCGAGTTCTTAAGCACCAGCGCCGATGTGAAGATGACCCATGTGCCGTTCAAAGGTGTGAGTCAATCGCTCAACGATTTGGTGGCAGGTCGCATCGACTTTGTCATTGGCGCCCCCACCGCCGTGCTGCCCTTGGTCAAAGCGGGCAAGCTCAAAGCATTGGCCATCACGGCCCGCAAACGCTGGAGTGAGTTGCCAGACGTGCCCACCATCGACGAAGCGGCAGTGAAAGGCTTTGTCTACACACCTTGGTATGGGTTTTGGTTCCCGGCAGGTGTGCCCGCCGAACATGTCACACGCATGCGTAACGAAGTCAACAAACTGCTAGAAGATCCCGACATCAAACGCGCGTTTGCAGAACAAGGGTTTGCCACGGTGGGCTCAAGCTCTGCAGAGTTCAGCAAAGTCATCGTCGACGAAATTGCCATGAATAAAAAGTTGGCAACCCGCGTGGACTTCACGCAATAAAAAATTCCATCAGGAGGTTTTGATGTTTCACACCACGTCCGACAGTTCTTGCAACCACTGCGCACCAAGGCGCAGCTTTTTGACTGGTTTACTGACGGCCACCGCCGCCACCGTCCTGCCCTCGTGCGCTACAAGCTCGAAAAATGCACCGCTACCCGCTGAAGCCAAACGCGCCTTGGTCGACGTGCATCACCATGTGTGGGCCCCTGCATTTTTGAAAGAGCTGGAGTCGCGCAAATTGGCGGAACCCCCGGCTCGCAACTGGTCACTCAACAAAACCATGGACGACATGGCCAAAGCGGGCGTGACCTACACCCTCACCTCGCCCACCACCCCCGCGGCAGGCTTTGGCGATGCAGCCACCATGCGCAGCATGGCACGCATCAGCAACGAATACGGCGCTCAACTCGCGCGCGACTACCCGAACCAGTTTGGCTTCTTCGCAACACTACCCATGTTGGATGTTGACGGGGCCTTAGCCGAGATTGCCTACAGCTGCGATGTGCTCAAAGCCAATGGCATTGCCATGCTCACCAGCTACAACGGCAAGTGGTTGGGTGACAAAGCGTTTGCGCCCATCATGGATGAAATCAACCGCCGCAAGCTCATCGTCTACACCCACCCTTCCAACACACAGTGCTGTAACAACTTGCAAGAGGGCGTACCAGGCTCCACCATCGAGTTCGCCACTGACACCACACGCACCATCACCAGTTTGTTGTTCAGTGGCACGGCCACGCGCTGCAAAGACATCAAGTTCATCTTCTCGCATGCGGGCGGCACGATGCCATTTTTGGTAGAACGCCTCGTGATGCTGCCCAAGCTCAATGCCAACTTTGGCAAGATATTGCCCAGCGACCAAGTGCTGCCAACCCTTCGCAGCTTCTATTACGACACCGCTCAGGCCTCACACCCAGGCGCCTTGCTGTCACTGCTGAATTTGGTCGATGTGTCACAAGTGGTGTTTGGCACTGACTTCCCGTACCGCACCTCACTCGACCATGTCAAAGGACTCATGGCGATGGGCTTTGACATGAACGACCTCACGGCCATTGAAAGCCGAAACGCACTGCGTATGTTGGGTCGTGCTTGATCACCCCCCGTTTTTGCCTCCCACTTCCTGAATGAAAAATAACATGACTTCCAGCTTCACCCCCACAGATACGCTGACCGGCAAAGTTGCCGTCATCACCGGCGGCACGGGTGCCATCGGCTTGGCCAGCGCGCACCGCTTAGCCAAACTCGGGGCTCGCTGTGTGTTGCTTTACAACTCAGAGTCTCCCGAAGCTGCCGCGGCCAAAGCGGCGACCTTGGATGGCGCTGGCCATTTGACGTTCCAAGCGTCTGTGACCGACAGCGCATCGCTCAAAGCGGTGGCCGACCAAGTGGCGGCGCAATGCGGTGTGGTACACATCCTCATCAACAGCGCGGGCTACACCCAAGCTGTGCCAGCCCATGATTTAGA
>CANCGU010000069.1 GCA_947377705.1 Comamonadaceae bacterium | reverse complement strand
GTTGCACCTCACCGGTTACGACTTGCCGATGGACGAGTTGAAAAACTTCCGCGTGCTGCACAGCAAAACCGCCGGCCATCCTGAAGTGGGCGTGACCCCTGGCGTGGAAACCACCACAGGCCCCTTGGGCCAAGGCATCACCAACGCGGTGGGCATGGCGCTGGCCGAAAAATTGTTGGCGTCTGAGTTCAACCGTGATGGCCACAACGTGGTCGACCACCACACCTACGCCTTCATGGGCGACGGTTGTTTGATGGAAGGCATCAGCCACGAAGCTTGCTCACTCGCAGGTGCATGGAAGCTGAACAAACTGATCGCGCTGTACGACGACAACGGCATTTCCATCGACGGCCAAGTGGCCCCTTGGTTTGCCGACAACACCCCCGAGCGTTTCAAAGCCTACGGCTGGAACGTGATTGGCCCCATCAACGGCCACGACGCCGCGGTGGTGAGCCAAGCCATCGCATCCGCCAAGCTGAGCACGGACAAACCCACCTTGATCGTTTGCAAAACCAGCATCGGCAAGGGCAGCCCCAACCGCGCTGACACCGCCAAAGCCCACGGCGAACCTTTGGGCGCTGAAGAAATTGCATTGACACGCGCCGCCATCGGTTGGAACCACGCCCCGTTCGAAATGCCTAAAGAGGTTTATGCCGACTGGAACGCCGCGACACGAGGCAAAGCGCAAGAAGCCGAGTGGAAAACCGCTTTTGCCGCCTACAAAGCCGCACACCCCGCCTTGGCCAAAGAACTGCTGCGCCGCATGGCGGGCGAGTTGCCCAAGAACTTTGCACAAACCGTGGTCGACACCGTCATCGGTGCCCACACCAAAGGCGAAACCGTGGCCAGCCGCAAAGCCAGCCAATTGGCCTTGGAAGCCTTCACCGCCGCCCTGCCCGAGATGCTAGGTGGCAGCGCCGACTTGACCGGCTCTAACCTGACCAACACCAAATCCACGCCCAACCTGCGCTTTGACGCCGCGGGCCATGTGGTGAAAAACGAAGCTGGCCAAGGTGGCCGCCACATCAACTACGGCGTGCGCGAATTTGGCATGGCCGCCATCATGAACGGCGTGGCTTTGCACGGCGGTTTCATCCCTTACGGCGGCACCTTCCTGACCTTCAGTGACTACTCACGCAACGCCATTCGCATGGCCGCGTTGATGAAGCAACGCGTGGTGCATGTGTTCACCCACGACTCCATTGGCTTGGGCGAAGACGGCCCAACCCACCAGTCCATCGAACACGCCGCTTCGCTGCGCTTGATTCCAAACCTCGACGTATGGCGCCCCGCCGACACGGCCGAAACTGCTGTGGCTTGGGCTGTGGCTTTGCAAAACACCAGCCGCCCAACAGCGCTGTTGTTGAGCCGCCAAAACTTGCCTTACTTGCCAAAGGGTGACGCTGCGCCGCACAAAACCGCAGGCGACATCTCTGGCCTTGATGCCATCAACAAAGGCGCTTACGTGTTGGCTGAGCCAAGCGTTGTGGGCCTCAAGAAAAAGGCACAAGCCGTCATCATGGCCACAGGCTCTGAAGTGCAACTGGCCATGAAGGCGCAAGCCCTGTTGGCCGAGCGCAAGATTGCCGTGCGCGTGGTGTCTGTGCCCAGCACCACCACCTTTGACCGCCAAAGCGTGGCCTACAAATCGGCTGTGCTGCCCGCAGGCGTGCCCCGCATTGCGGTGGAAATGGGCTCGACCGACGGCTGGTGGAAATACGGCGTATCGGCGGTGGTCGGCATTGACACCTATGGCGAGTCTGCGCCCGCCCCCGTCTTGTTCAAACACTTCGGTTTCACGCCTGAAAACGTGGCCGACACGGTGCAAGCTGCGCTGCAACAACAGGCTTGAACCACACAAGTTTTTAACTTTCTCCTGAGGCATTCACATGACCATCAAACTTGGCATCAACGGTTTCGGCCGTATTGGCCGCTTGGCTTTGCGCGCGGCGTTGAAGCACGGCTACACCGATATCCAAATCGTCGGCATCAACGACCCCAAGCCTTCTGACTACTTGGCCTACATGCTCAAGTACGACAGCGTGCACGGCCGCTTTGATGGCACGGTGGAGCACACCGAAGACGCCCTGATCGTCAACGGCAAAAAAATCAAGCTCTCTCACGAGCGCGACGCTCACAACCTGCAATGGGGCGAGATGGGCGTGCACACCGTGCTGGAATGCACGGGCCACTACCTGACCGAACCGACCAGCCAAATGCACATCGCAGCAGGCGCCAAAAAAGTGGTGATTTCTGCCCCATCCAAAGACAGCATTCCCATGTTTGTGTACGGCGTGAACCACAAAAAATATGCCGGCGAAACCATCGTGTCCAACGCGTCTTGCACCACCAATTGCTTGGCGCCTGTGGTCAAAGTGTTGAACGACAAATGGGGCATCAAGCGCGGTTTGATGACCACCGTGCATGCCGCTACAGCCAGCCAAGCCACGGTGGACAGCTCGTCACGCAAAGACTGGCGCGGTGGCCGCGGCATTTTGGAAAACATCATTCCGTCGAGCACGGGCGCAGCCAAAGCGGTGGGCGTGGTGATTCCTGAAATCAAGGGCAAGATCACCGGCATGGCTTTCCGCGTGCCCACCTCTGACGTGTCCGTGGTCGACTTGACGGTTGAGTTGACGAACGAAGCCAGCTACGCCGAGATTTGCGCTGAAATGAAAGCACAAAGCGAAGGGGCCCTCAAAGGCGTGTTGGGCTACACCGACGAAAAAGTCGTGTCCACCGACTTCCGTGGTGAATCATGTGCCTCGGTGTTTGACGCCACAGCCGGCATCGCTTTGGACAAGAACTTCGTCAAGATCGTCGCTTGGTACGACAACGAGTGGGGTTACGCCAAGCAGTGCCTTGAAATGGTTCGCGTGGTGGCCAAGAAGAAGTAATTCTTTCTAGGCCCACCCACCAAAAGCGCCCTCGGGCGCTTTTTTTTCGACGCGCAAGTAAAAAAAATACACAAATGTGGTTGAAATCATGTAACAAAGTTTCATAGAATCTAGCCTTCAAGGAGACTGACATGACTATCAAAATTGGCATCAACGGCTTTGGCCGCATCGGACGCATGGTGTTTCGCGCCGCGATTCAAAACTTCAATGACATCGAAGTGGTTGGCATCAACGACCTGTTAGAGCCCGACTACCTGGCTTACATGCTCAAGTACGACAGCGTGCATGGCCGCTTTCAGGGCGAGGTGTCTGTCGACGGCGGTCACTTGGTGGTGAACGGCAAAAAGATTCGCCTCACCCAAGAGCGTGACCCAGCGGCTTTGAAGTGGAACGAGATCGGCGCGGATGTGGTGGTCGAAGCTACCGGCCTGTTCTTGGACCAAGCCACGGCTGAAAAACATTTGGCCGCGGGCGCCAAGAAAGTGCTGCTCTCCGCGCCATCCAAAGACGACACCCCGATGTTTGTGTACGGCGTGAACCACGGCAGCTACGCGGGCCAAGCCATCGTCTCTAACGCCTCTTGCACAACCAACTGCTTGGCCCCTGTGGCCAAAGTGTTGAACGACAAGTGGGGCATCAAACGCGGCCTCATGACCACCGTGCATGCCACCACAGCCACTCAAAAAACCGTCGATGGCCCGAGCAACAAAGACTGGCGCGGTGGCCGTGGCATTTTGGAAAACATCATCCCATCTAGCACGGGCGCAGCCAAGGCGGTAGGCGTGGTGATTCCAGAAATCAAAGGCAGGCTCACGGGCATGGCATTCCGCGTGCCCACGTCGGATGTGTCTGTGGTGGACTTGACCGTGGAGCTCAACAGCGAAGCCACGTACAAAGAAATTTGTGCCGAGATGAAAGCCCAGAGTCTTGGTCCGCTCAAAGGTGTGCTGGGCTATACCGATGAAAAAGTGGTGTCCACCGACTTTCGTGGCGAGCCTTGCACCTCGGTGTTTGACGCAGACGCGGGCTTGGCCTTGGATGGCACCTTCATCAAAATCGTCAGCTGGTATGACAACGAGTGGGGCTATTCCAACAAGTGTTTAGAGATGGTCCGCGTGATCGCCAAATAACACCAAGAACCCCAGCACCATAAACACAGCCGCGCTGATGCGGTGTACCCAAGTCAGCGGCACCAAACGCGTGATGCGCTCGCCAAACCACACCACGGGCGCGTTGGCTAACATCATGCCCAAGGTGGTGCCCGCCACCACCCACAACCACGACTGGTATTCAGCCGCCAACATGACCGTGGCGATTTGTGTTTTGTCGCCCATTTCAGCCAAGAAAAAGGCAATGACCGTGGTGCCAAACACGCCAAACTTGGGCTGCACATTGGCATCATCGTCGTCCAACGTGTCGGGCACCAGCATCCATGCAGCCATAGCCAGAAACGATGCCCCCAAGACCCAACGTAACACCGTCGGTCCCATGAGGCTGGTTACCCATGCACCCAAACCGCCCGCCAACGCATGGTTGGCCAAGGTGGCCACCAAAATGCCCCACACAATGGGCCAAGGCTTGCGAAAACGCGCGGCCAGCACGAGCGATAAAAGTTGTGTCTTGTCGCCCATTTCGGCAAGGGCGACAATGCCCGTTGAGATCAAAAAAGCGTCCATGGCGTGATCCTACCGTGCGCGTTTTTAGCTTCAGTAGGCCACCATGATTCGAATGCCCAGCCCAATAAACACGCAGCCAGCCAGCCGGTCCAGCCACAGGCCGACGCTGGGTTTGCGGCTTAGCCAGCCGCCGACGCTTCCCGCAAAATAACCAAGCAAGCCAAACAAAATTGCAGCTTGCGCCGTGAACAGCACACCCAACAGACCTAGCTGCCACGCCACATCGTCCCGAGAGGCATCGACAAACTGTGGCAAAAACGACAAGAAAAACAGAACCACCTTTGGATTGATGGCGTTGGCCAACAGCCCCTTGGCAAAAAGCCGTTGCAACGACACCTCGCCGGCTTGATCCGCGCCTATCGTTGCGCCACCTGCATGTCGCAAAGCTTGCATGCCCAACCCAACCAAATACACGCCACCCGTGATTTTCAACAGCAGAAAAGCCACGGGCGAGGCGGCCACAAGGGCGCTGACGCCCACCACAGCAAGCGCGGTATGGCTCAAACAGCCGAGCGCACAACCCAGACCAAATGCCATGCCAGCGCGTTTGCCACGCGACATGCCCACACTCAACACCATGAGGTTGTCAGGTCCGGGCGTGGCGGTTAACAAAACGGCCGTCAACAAAAAAGCAAACACTTGGGTAGAAATCAGCATTGTTGAATCGTAACGACTGCGAGCGTCGAGATCACCGTCCCAACCTCGTGCGCACCGTTAAATTTGGTGCATTTTTTGCTTACATCTGGTGCGATAGAAAAATCAGGCGCGAAAGCGCACCAAAACAAATCAAATAAGACAAGGAAGATTTATGGATGCACACAAACAGGGCGCGGATGCTTTGTTCATTCTGCTCGGCGCCATCATGGTGCTTGCCATGCATGCGGGTTTCGCATTTTTAGAACTGGGCACAGTTCGTCGTAAAAACCAAGTCAACGCACTGGTCAAAATTTTGGTGGATTTCTGTGTGTCCACCCTCGCCTACTTTGTCGTGGGTTATGGGGTCGCGTACGGCGCAAGTTTCATGATCGGCGCTGAATCGCTGGCTGACAAAAACGGCTACGAGCTGGTGAAGTTCTTTTTCTTGCTCACCTTTGCTGCGGCGATTCCCGCCATCATTTCTGGCGGCATTGCGGAGCGCGCCAAATTTTGGCCACAACTGATTGCCACCGCCGTCATCGTCGGCTTTGTGTACCCTTTCTTCGAGGGCATTGCTTGGAACCAGCATTTCGGTTTTCAAGCATGGCTGAAAGAATTGACCGGCGACGAGTTCCACGATTTTGCGGGCTCTGTCGTGGTTCACGCCGTGGGCGGTTGGGTTGCGTTGCCTGCCGTGTTGTTGCTGGGTGCGCGTAGCAACCGCTACCGCAAAGACGGCGCGATTTCGGCACACCCACCCTCGAGCATTCCGTTTCTCGCTTTGGGGGCATGGATTTTGATCGTGGGCTGGTTTGGCTTCAATGTGATGAGCGCGCAAACGCTCGACAAAATTTCTGGCCTGGTAGCTGTGAACTCACTGATGGCGATGGTGGGCGGCACCTTGGTCGCGTTGATTGCGGGCAAAAACGATCCTGGCTTTGTGCACAACGGCCCCTTGGCGGGCTTGGTGGCCGTGTGCGCGGGCTCTGATTTGATGCACCCCATGGGCGCGTTGGTGGTGGGCGCTGTAGCAGGTGGCATTTTTGTGGTGATGTTCACGCTGACACAAAACAAGTGGCGCATTGACGATGTGTTGGGCGTGTGGCCCTTGCACGGCTTGTGCGGCACATGGGGCGGCATTGCGGCTGGTATTTTTGGCACTCAGGCGATGGGGGGCCTTGGCGGCATTAACCTCACCGCGCAATTGGCGGGCACGGCGCTGGGCGTGGTGTGGGCGTTGGTGGGTGGCTTTGTGGTGTACGGCGTGTTGAAAATGACACTGGGTTTGCGCTTGAGCCAAGAAGAGGAATTCGAAGGGGCTGACCTGACAATTCACAAAATCACAGCCTCGCCAGACCGGGAAGCGAGCTGGTAAGCCACAGGAATTGTGGTTTTTCGGATATCAATTGCACTAAATACAGGTAAACGCTTGGTTATTTGTGCAACTTGTGCTCCATAATGGCCGCAACCTTGTGAATGCACGTCATTGGCAAGGTTGTATTTGGTGATCGGTCAGTTTCGGTTCGGGACTCCATCGCTTTGTTTTTGTGTTTTAAGGAGTCCCTTTCATGGGCAATAAACTGTACGTCGGCAATTTGCCGTATTCGGTACGCGACAGCGATCTTGAGCAGTCTTTCGGACAGTTCGGTACTGTGACTAGCGCCAAGGTCATGATGGAGCGCGACACTGGCCGCTCTAAAGGTTTTGGTTTCGTCGAGATGGGCAGCGATGCCGAAGCTTTGGCAGCCGTCGAAGGCATGAACGGTGCACCTTTGGGTGGCCGTAGCCTCGTGGTGAACGAAGCTCGTCCAATGGAGCCACGTCCTCCCCGCACTGGCGGTTTCGGTGGTGGCGGCGGCGGCTACGGTGGTGGCGGTCGTGAAGGCGGCGGCGGCGGCGGTTTCCGTAGCCCCTACGGCGGCGGCGGTGCTGGCGGCGGTCGTCGCGAAGGCGGCGGCGGCGGTGGTGGTCGCGGCGGTTTCGGTGGTGGCAGCAGCTACTAATCGATCTGCTTCACTGCAAATCAAAAGGCTCCCTCGGGAGCCTTTTTTCATGGGGCTGGTCACGCCTGCTTATTTTTTGTCTTTAGGCGGTTGAAGTGTGCCGTGGACACGCCCTTTGAGTTGCATCACGCGGTCTAAATTGTCGTAATCCATACCGTCTGCGGTAAAACGGTCACCTGCGCCACGCACCAAAACAACGGGTAGATGCGAGCGCACCTGCTCGGTGTTGGCAAACAAATGCAAAAAATCACTTTGCAGTTCACTGCGTGGTGACACGGCACCTTGCGCATGGGTGCTGGCCTCACGAATCACCACCGCCTGTCCAAATAGCTGCGCTTCTGAACCATCTGCATTGATCAGACCGCGTCTTGCAACAGCCGTGGTGGTGCGGCCTTGCGCGCCAAGGAGACGAATGCGCGGTTGGTCAATTTCTAAAGTGTCGGTGTCCGGGAAGTGGCGTCCCTCAAGACCCACGATTTCGCTTTTGAGTTTGCCATCTTCGCCAAAGACCTTGACTGAAAAATCACGCATGAAATAGTCAGGCACATGACGTGGTGCGGCTTCCAGCTGAGCTTCGGCCATTGCAGGCGTGTTGCGCACCAACCAGTAGGTGGTCATGGCCATCAACCCCATGAGCAACAAAGGCAGGTACACCGCAAAACGGTCCCAGACGCGTCGCACGCGCATAGGCAACGACAAAGATGGGGCTGCGCTCACCCGAGATAGCCTTGCAATAGCTCGGCATAGCGGCCGCTTGCCACCAGCAATAAATCACAAAACTCACGGGCGGCACCATGGCCACCCTCGCGTTGCGTCACGTAGTGCGCGACCGCTTTTGCTTCAATATGGGCATTGCTCGGCGCACATGCAAAAGCGGCGCGGGTCATCACGGCGAGGTCGGGCCAGTCGTCACCCATGTGGGCCGCTTGCGACCAATCAAGGCTCAACTCATTCAAAATTTCTTGGGCAGCTGGGGCCTTGTCCTCTGTGCCGTAACGGACATGCGTAATGCCCAAAGCCTTCAAGCGCGCACGCAACGGCGCGCTGTCGCGCCCGGTGATGACCGCGGGGGTGATGCCAACCTTGTGCAGCATTTTCAAACCATGGCCATCCAAGGTCGAAAAGCGCTTGATGGTTTCGCCGCTTTCAGTGAACAGCAGGCCGCCATCGGTGAGCACGCCGTCCACATCGAAAAATGCAACGCGTATGCCCTGTGCGCGCAAAAGCAGCGCGGGGTCAAAGTTCAAGGCGGGTGTCTGTGTATTCATCAAATGACTTTCGCACGCATCAAATCGTTGGTGTTGATCGCACCACACAAAATGCCCTGCTCATCCACCACCAAGACGCTGGTAATGCGGTGCAACTCCATCAACTCGGCCGCTTCGGCGGCCAAGGCGCTAGAGCGCACCGTGCGCGGGTTGGCGTGCATGACTTGCTGGGCGGTGAGCTGACGCATGTCGGTGCCGGTTTCAATCAAGCGGCGCAAGTCGCCGTCCGTGAAGATGCCCAACACTTTTTTGTTCGCATCAATGATGGCCGAGGCGCCCAAACCTTTGGCACTCATCTCGCGCATTAAATCGCTAAAACTCACGGTTGGCAGAACGCTTGGCACGGCATCACCGCTGCGCATGACATCGCTCACATGGGTAAGCAAACGACGACCCAACGAGCCGCCTGGATGTGATCGCGCAAAGTCTTCCGCCTTGAAGCCACGCGCATCAAGCAACGCGACAGCCAGGGCATCGCCCATCGCCATTTGAGCCGTGGTGCTGGCCGTGGGTGCCAGGTTAAGTGGACAAGCCTCTTTGAGCACGCCTGTATTGAGCACGATGTCTGCGTGGCTGGCCAAGGTGGATTGCGCACCGCCTGTGAGCGCCACCAAGGGCACGCCTTGGCGCTTGAGCACGGGAAGGATGGCCGCGAGCTCATCGCTCTCGCCGCTGTTAGAAATGGCAATCACGAGGTCGGTGTCTTTGACCATGCCTAAGTCGCCATGGCTGGCTTCGGCAGGATGCACAAACATGGCCGGCGTGCCCGTGGAGGCCAAGGTGGCGGTGATCTTGCGCCCGACATGGCCGCTCTTGCCCATGCCCATCACGACCACACGGCCGGTGACTTTGAGAATGGCACGCACGGCATGCACAAAGCTTGGCGACAGGCCTTCGCGCAAGTGCCTCACAGCGTCTGCTTCGATGGTGAGGGTGTCATGGGCCAGCTGCAAAATGCGTTGGTCATCCACCTGAGCGACGGGCGCGCTGGCCGTGTGTGCATGGGTTTGGGTCATGCGTTCATTTTATCGGTGGGGTGGGCTTATTTGCCGATACAAAAGCTAGAGAAGATCACGCCGAGTAAGTCGTCTGAAGTGAACTCGCCGGTGATGGTGTTGAGCGCGTTTTGACCCAATCGCAGTTCTTCCGCCAGCAAGTCCAACGCAGGCACTTTGGCCTGCAGGCTGGCGTTGGCCTGCATGAGGTGCTCATCCACTTCGTGCAAGGCCTGCACATGGCGCTCACGCGCCATGAACATGCCTTCGGCACTACCCCCTTGCCAACCCACCACACTCAGCAGCTGTTGACGCAAGGCGGGCAAACCATCGCCTGTTTTGGCGGACAGCGTGAGGTGTGTGGCCAGCGCCTGGCTGTCTTGACTGGGCGCTGTCGCAGCCACGCTGTGTGCATCTGCTTTGTTCCAGAGGTGCAACACGGGCACATGAGGGTCTAACTTGTTGTGCAAGGTTTGTTCAATTTGCGCATCGGCGGCGGCATACGCCGCATCAGCTTTGCGCGTGAGGTCGTGCAAAAAGAGCACGGCATCGGCTTGGCCAATTTGGTCCCAAGCGCGGGCAATGCCTATGCGCTCCACCTCATCCACATCGGGGTGTTCACGCAAACCGGCCGTGTCCACCACATGCAGGGGTACGCCTTCAATCTGGATCGTCTGTTGCACCACATCGCGTGTGGTGCCTGCGATGGGCGTGACGATGGCCAACTCGGCCCCTGCCAAGGCGTTGAGCAAGGAACTTTTTCCGGCATTGGGTTGGCCGGCAATGACAACACGAATACCCTCGCGTAACAGCGCGCCTTGCTTGGTTTGCGCCATCACACGCGCAAGGTTTTGTTGGAGTCGCGTGAGCTGGCCTTGCGCATCGGCTTGCTTTAAAAAATCGATATCTTCTTCGGGAAAATCCAACGTGGCTTCCACCAGCATGCGCAAGTGAATCAGCGCATCACGCAACTGATGAATTTCGTTGGAAAACGCGCCCGCCAAGGACCGACTGGCGCCGCGTGCCGCCGCTTCCGTGCTCGCGTCGATCAGATCGGCCACGGCTTCGGCCTGGGCCAAATCTAACTTATGGTTCAAGAACGCGCGTTGTGTAAATTCGCCTGGCTGTGCCAGACGCAGGCCACCCAGCAAGGGCTTGTTGTTTTCGCTGAGCGTTGCTGCCACGCGCAGACAGCGCGCCACGATGAGTTGTAACACCACGGGCCCCCCGTGTGCCTGCAACTCCAATACGTCTTCGCCTGTATAGCTGTTGGGGCCAGGAAAGTGCAGCGCCAGCACATGGTCTATGGGGGCGCCTGCTTCATCCGGCAAAGGCAAATACGTGGCCTCTCGCGGTTTGAGTGTGCGGCCACACAAGGCCTGTACCAAGGGGCCAAGGTTTTTTCCACTCACACGCACAATGCCCACGGCGCCTCGACCGGGAGCAGTGGCAATGGCGATGATGGGCGCGTCGTGTTGAGCAAGCAT
>CANCGU010000068.1 GCA_947377705.1 Comamonadaceae bacterium | reverse complement strand
GACTACGGCGACACCCGCTACCTGCACCTCGGCACGCCGTGGGTGCAAGGCTCGATGAACATTGACAAGCCTTTTGACATCGACCTTGAGTACGTGCAACGCATGATGGCGTGGCTCTTGTTTGTGGACATCGACAAAGTGGGCAAGCTGCACGCCATGCAGCTGGGGCTTGGTGCTGCATCGCTCACCAAGTTTTCGTTCAAGCACCTGCGCATGAAAACCACGGCCATTGAACTCAATCCGCAAGTGGTGGCGGCGTGCCGCTTGTGGTTCAAGCTGCCTGCCGACAGCGCCAAGCTGCAAGTGGTGTTGGGCGACGCCGCTGAGGTGGCCAAGCACGACCACTGGCGCGGCCAGATTGACGCGCTGCAAGTGGACTTGTATGACCACGAAGCCGCATCACCCGTGCTCGACAGCGCAGAGTTTTATGCCGACTGCCGCAGCTTGTTGACCGACGATGGCTGTATGACGGTCAACCTGTTTGGCCGCAGCTCCAGCTTTGCGCAGAGCGTGGAGAAGATGGCGGCTGCATTTGGGGCGGATGCGTTGTGGGCCTTCAAGCCCACGCGCGAGGGCAACACGGTGGTGCTGGCGCAGCGCACACCCAGCGCGCCAAAACGCGCCGAACTCATGGCCCGTGCCGAGGCTATTCAGGCCCGTTGGCCGTTGCCCGCCACCAAGTGGCTGCGTGTGTTCAAACCTTTGAAAGCCTTATGAGATAAGGGTTTACCCCTTATTTTTGTCCTGTCAAACATAGGTGGAACCCACATCTGGCAGTGCCTGGTCGCACCTCCATAATTCAAAGCATATTTGCTTTTGAATAGAGGAGACGAAATGATCAAAAGTCAGAAGGACTTTTTCTCCGGCCTGATGTTTACATTGGTCGGCGGTGGCTTCGCGTGGGGCGCGACCAATTACACGATTGGCACGGGCGCTCGCATGGGCCCTGGCTACTTCCCCATGTTGCTGGGCATCTTCTTGGCTGTGTTGGGTGCCTTCATCACGTTCTATTCTTTGGTGGAACACACCGAAGATGGCGAGCCTGTGGGCAAGTTTGCTTGGAAGCCCATCGTTTACATCTTGGGTGCCAACGTTGTGTTTGGTATTTTGTTGGCTGGTTTGCCCAGCTTTGGCATTCCCGCCATGGGTTTGATCGCGGCTATTTTTGCCTTGGTCATCATCGCCAGCAAAGCTGGTGAAACCTTCGTGCTCAAAGAAGTGTTGTTGCTTGCCACCATTCTGTCGGCGGGTAGCTACTTGGCCTTCATCATGCTGCTGAAATTGCAAATGCCCGTGTGGCCCACCTTCATCACTGGTTGAGCCTGGAGAAATAAAAAATGGATTTGATTGCAAACCTCTCATTAGGCTTTGGTGTGGCCTTCACGCCGATTAACCTGATGTACGCCTTGATCGGCTGTATCTTGGGCACGCTCATTGGCGTGCTGCCTGGCATTGGCCCCGTGGCGACCATCGCCATGTTGTTGCCCGCCACTTACGCGCTGCCCCCAGTGTCCGCGCTGATCATGTTGGCCGGTATTTACTACGGCGCTCAATACGGTGGTTCAACCACCGCGATTTTGGTGAACTTGCCTGGTGAGTCGTCTTCGGTGGTCACCACCATTGACGGCTACCAAATGGCTCGCAAAGGCCGTGCAGGCCCTGCATTGGCAGCTGCTGGCTTGGGTTCGTTATTTGCCGGTTCTGTGGGTACTTTGATCTTGGCGGCCTTTGCGCCTCCTTTGACAGAACTCGCGTTCAAGTTTGGCCCTGCTGAATACTTCTCGCTCATGATTTTGGGCTTGGTTGGCGCGGTGGTGTTGGCTTCGGGCTCTTTGCTCAAAGCGATTGCCATGATCGTGTTGGGTCTCTTGATGGGCTTGATCGGTACCGACGTCAACTCTGGCGTCGCACGTTTCAGCTTTGACATCCCTGAACTCACTGACGGTGTGGGCTTCGTGGTGGTGGCGATGGGCGTGTTCGGTTACGGCGAAATCATTTCGAACTTGTCGCAACCGGAAGACGAACGCGAAGTGTTCACGGCCAAGGTGGAAGGTTTGTTCCCCACCAAGGAAGACTTCAAGAACATGCTGCCTGCGGTTATTCGTGGCACAGCGTTGGGTTCGTTGCTAGGCGTGTTGCCTGGTGGCGGTGCGTTGTTGGCGGCGTTTGCGGCTTACACCATCGAGAAGAAAACCAAGCTGCGCCCAGGCGAAGTGCCATTCGGTCAAGGCAACATCCGCGGTGTGGCGGCGCCTGAGTCGGCCAACAATGCGGGTGCTCAAACCTCGTTCATCCCCTTGCTCACCTTGGGTATTCCACCCAACGCCGTGATGGCTTTGATGGTGGGTGCGATGACCATTCACAACATTCAACCCGGCCCACAGGTGATGACCAGCAACCCCGAGTTGTTCTGGGGTCTGATCGCCTCGATGTGGATTGGTAACTTGATGCTCGTGATTCTGAACTTGCCTTTGATTGGCATGTGGATCAAGTTGTTGTCTGTGCCATACCGCTTCTTGTTCCCTGCCATCGTGCTGTTCTGCGCGATTGGTGTGTACTCGACCAACAACAACACTTTCGACATCTGGATGGTGGCCGCCTTTGGTTTGGTGGGCTACACCTTTGTCAAGCTCGGTGTGGAGCCTGCGCCTTTGCTGCTGGGCTTCATCTTGGGTCCCATGATGGAAGAGAACTTGCGTCGCGCGCTGTTGCTGTCGCGTGGTGACTGGACTGTGTTTGGCACACGTCCGCTGTCAGCTGGTTTGTTGGCTGCTGCTGCCTTGCTTTTGGTGGTTGTGCTGTTGCCCTCCATCAAGTCCAAACGCGAAGAAGCCTTCGTCGAAGAGTAAAACGGTTCAAACTGTTTCACCTTCAAACGGCACCTTCGGGTGCCGTTTTTCATTGGAGGCCCTTTATATTTACGTCAGAATGAGTGTTCTTTGAAAGGCTGTGACGATGGACCACCCGCAACGACTGGCGCTACACAACGAGGTGCATGCGCGTCCGCCAGAACCTATGCAAGCGCCTTTGGCCATTTCGCGCGTGGTGATGTGGGTGGACCGTGCCAGCGCACAAGCCAGTCGTGAACACTTGGCGCAGTTGCTGCGCGACCATCATCTGCCCGCACCTGATGCCCACACCAACCATGTGCGCATGGACCTGGGTGCGTTTCGTTTGCGTTGGGAGCTGCACACTGAGTTTGTGTCGTGGACCTTCATGCGCGCTGCAGAGGCCGATGTTTTCTCGCACGGGGAACCCGTGACCGCCATTCAAGGTGTGCCGCAAAAGTGGCTGTCGCAATTGCCCGGTGAATGTTTGGCGCGCTTGCACCTGTGGTTGCTGCCTTCGTCCACCCAGAATATCCATGCCGAGATGCCCAAAGTGCTGCACGAAGACACCTTGGTGGCCTCCACCGTGGCCGAAGGCCATGGCGAGGTTTACACCGATTTTCAATTGCACCCCGATGGGTTTTCACGCATCGTTTTGTTGACAGGCTCGCTCACGCCACGTCGCCAAGGCCGCTTGGTGCAGCAATTGTTAGAAATTGAAACCTACCGCATGGCCGCCTTGCTAGGCGTGCCTGCTGCGCGCGACGCCTCGCATGTGCTGGCCGATGCCGAACGTGAACTGGCCGAGCTAGCCAATGCCATTCGCCATGCCAAGCGTGCCGATGAAGCAGGCTTGTTAGACCGCTTGACGCGCCTGGCTGGCGAAGTCGAAGGGCAGTATGCCGCCACCCATTCGCGGTTCTCGGCCACGCGGGCGTACTTTGAATTGGTCGATCGCCGCATCCGTGACATTGCCGAGTCGCGCATGCCTGGCATGCAAACCATTGCTGAATTTATGGAGCGCCGTTTGTCACCTGCGCGCAGCACCTGTGATTGGGCTTCGCGTCGGCAAACAGCTTTGTCGGAGCGCGTGTCACGCATGAGCAATTTGTTGCGCACGCGGGTCGACTTTGAGCAGCAACAAAGTAGCCAAGCCTTGCTCACGACCATGAACCAACGCCAAGACTTGCAACTCAAACTGCAATCGACCGTGGAAGGCTTGTCTGTCGCGGCGATCACGTATTACTTCACAGGCTTGGTCAGCTACCTTGCCAAAGGCGCTGAAAAGCTAGGCTGGCCTTTTTCTTCTGACATCACCGCCGCGTGTGCCTTGCCCTTTGTTGGCTTGATCGTTTGGTTGTCAATGCGCCGTTTGCACAACAAGGTTTTTAAAAAATGAATTTCGATTTTTCTAACCCCTATACCTCCACGCGCTTGCCCGTGTTTGCGCGCAACGTGGTGTCCACGTCGCACCCGCTCGCGGCCCAAGCGGGCCTGCGCATGTTGTGGCAAGGTGGCAATGCGGTGGATGCTGCCATCGCGGCAGCGGCGGCCATCACCCTGACCGAACCCGTGAGCTGCGGCTTAGGTTCGGATGCGTTTTGTATTTTGTGGGATGGTCAAGAACTGCATGGCCTGAACGCTTCGGGGCATGCCCCACAAACTTGGACGCCTGAATATTTCAAGCGCAAATATGGTGACGATGCCCAGACCCCGCCTAAGCGCGGCATAGATTCAGTCACCGTGCCCGGGGCGGTGGCTTCGTGGGTGGCGATGAGCGAACGCTTTGGCAAGTTGCCGTTTGAAGACTTGTTGCAGCCGGCCATTGAAATTGCAGAGCGAGGCTATTTGTTGCCCGTGGTTGTGCAACAAAAGTGGGCCGCTGCCACGCCCGAGCTGCGCCAGCAACCGGGCTTTGCCCAAAACTTTCTGCCTTGGGGGCGTGCGCCTAAGGTGGGGGAGCTGTTCACATTTCCCGCTGCTGCCAAAGGTTTGCGCGCCATTGCGAAAAGCAAGGGTCAAGCGTTTTATGGGGGTGAAATTGCGCAGGCGATCGAACGATTTTCTGCTGAGCACGGTGGCAGCATCACTGCCCGTGACTTTGCCAATTACAAGGCTGAGTGGGTCACGCCCCTCGCGCAAAACTACCGTGGCTACACGCTGCATGAAATTCCACCGAATGGCCAAGGCATTGCAGCACTCATCGCTTTGGGGATCTTAGAAAACTTTGACATGGCGAGTTTGAAGGTGGATGGCGTGGACGCGCAACATCTGCAAATCGAAGCCATGAAGTTGGCATTTGCCGATGTGTACCGCTACGTGGCCGAGCCCAGTGCGATGGCCGTCATGCCCGCGCAAATGCTGGACCCGTCGTACCTCAAGCGCCGCGCCCAATTGATTGACATGAAGCGTGCGCAAGACTTTGGTGCTGGTAACCCCGTGAAGGGCGGCACGATTTACCTCAGCACGGCCGATGAAAACGGCATGATGGTCAGCTTCATCCAAAGCAACTACATGGGCTTTGGCTCGGGGTGTGTGGAGCCCAACTTTGGCATCAGTCTGCAAAACCGGGGCCATGGTTTCAGCTTGAATGCACAGGGTTTGAATCCCGCCAATTTGGTGGCACCAGGCAAGCGGCCTTTCCATACCATCATCCCTGCCTTTCTGACGAAAGACGGTCAGCCAGTGATGAGCTACGGCGTGATGGGGGCCAACATGCAGCCGCAAGGTCATATGCAAACACTGGTGCGCATGTTGGACTACGGCCAAAACCCGCAAGCCGCGTGCGATGCGCCACGCTGGCGTTACAACGCAGGGTTAGAAATCAATGTGGAGGCCTCGCTGAACCACGACACGGCCAACGGTTTGCAAGCGCGTGGGCACGAGGTCGGTGTCATCAACGACAGCTACCAAGACTTTGGGGCTGGTCAGTTCATCTGGCGTGCAGGCGATCCCAAGGTCGAAGGCTACGTCGCTGCCAGCGATGCGCGGCGCGATGGTTTGGTTGCAGGCTTTTAAGGCGTGCGTACGCAAGACAACGTGAGTTGGCAACGCCTCGGTCTGCTGTCTGCGGTGTTGGCCCTGTTGGCCGCATGTGCGGTGCCGCCGAATGGTTGGGCGCCCAGCGCGGTGAGCGGCGCCCCCCTGCAACCCGAAATAGCCACCGGCTTCACACGCAAAGCCGATGTGGTGACCCAGAAGTTTGCAGTGGCTGCGGCCCACCCTTTGGCCACGCAAGCAGGCTTTGATGTGCTCAAAGCAGGGGGCTCGGCGGTCGATGCGGCCATTGCCGTGCAAATGGTGCTGGGCCTGGTGGAGCCGCAATCCAGCGGCATTGGCGGGGGTGCGTTTTTGTTGCACAGCATGGCGGGTGAGGGTGCTCAGTCGAATGTCAAGGTGCAGGCCTTTGATGGCCGAGAAACCGCGCCTGCGGCAGCCACAGAAGACCTGTTGCTCAATGCCGATGGCCAACCACTTGCGTTTCATACGGCTGTGGTGGGTGGCCGCTCTGTCGGCACGCCCGGTGTGTTGCGCATGTTGGCGCAAGCCCATGCACAACACGGCAAGCTCCCATGGGCCAGCTTGTTTGCGCCAGCCATTGCCTTGGCCCATCAAGGCTTTGCCATGAGTCCGCGTTTGCATGCGCAGCTCAAAGCCGATGCGTATTTGCGTCTCGATCCCGCCGCACGCGCTTACTTTTACCAAGCCAGCGGCGAGCCGCACGCGATTGGCCATGTGTTGCGCAACCCCGAACTAGCGGCTGTGTTGCAACGCATCGCGGTTGAGGGCGTGCAAGCGTTTTACCAAGGCGAGGTGGCCGAGGCCGTGGTGCGCAAAGTGCAGCAGCACCCCAGCAACCCCGGCCGTTTGGCACGGAGTGACTTGGCAAACTACCAAGCCAAAGAGCGCACGCCCGTGTGCTTTGACCATGCTGCGGTGAGTCGGGTGTATCGGGTGTGCGGTTTCCCACCCCCCAGCTCGGGCGCGATCGCCATAGGGCAAATATTGGGTATGTTGCAACACACGCCTGCGTCGTTGATGTCTTCACCCACCGAGACGGTGGACGGCACACCCGACCCACGCTGGTTACACCTGTACACAGAGGCCTCGCGCCTCGCTTTTGCTGACCGCGCCCTGTATGTAGCCGATCCCGACTTTGTGCCTGCTCCCAGCGGTGAATGGCAAAGTTTGCTTGCCCCCGCGTATCTGCGTGAGCGCGCCAAGCTCATTCGCCCCACCGCCATGCCGCAAGCGCTGCCTGGCACACCCGTGCGTGCGCAGCGCAGCAGCTTTGCACCTATGGCGGCACAGCCCGAGTTCGGCACCTCGCACATCAGCATCGTCGATGGGTGGGGCAACGCACTGGCCATGACCACCACCATCGAAGACGCATTTGGTTCGCGCCAAATGGTGAAAGGCTTTTTGCTCAACAACGAGCTGACCGACTTCAGCTTTGTCCCGCGTGATGCACAAGGTCGTGCAGTGGCCAACCGCGTGCAAGCCAACAAGCGCCCGCGCTCGTCCATGTCACCCACTCTGGTGTTTGACAAAGCCACGGGCCAGTTGGTCATGAGTGTGGGCAGTCCCGGCGGCGCGATGATCATCCACTTCACCACCAAAACTTTGGTGGGGGTGTTGAACTGGGGCTTGAGCCCGCAACAAGCCATCGCGCTGCCCAACTTTGGCAGCGTGGGCGGACCGCTGGTCTTAGAAGCGGGCCGCTTTGCACCTGCTACCCTTGCGGCTTTGCGCGAGCGTGGCCAAGAGGTGCGCGAGCAAGCGTTGACCAGTGGCCTGCAAGCGGTGGTGAAACAAAACAAACATGGACAAATGCTGTGGGTGAGCGGTGCTGACCCACGGCGCGAAGGTGAGGTGATGGGTGAGTAAGTTGAGTCGTCTTTTATTGGCTGTGGTGGTCGTTGCGCTGTCGGTGTTCTTGTCATACAAGGCGCCACACAGTTCCACGCATGTCACACCGCATGAGCAAAGCAAACATGTTGCCGCCACCCAAGAGGCCATACCTCAAACGACACGCACGGCCGAGGCGACGTTGCCTGCCAGCAACTCGCCCATTGATTTCAAACACATCATCGGTGCCGACTACAAACGCCACACCGGTGAACCTACCGGCGGCCACACCTTGCTCCACGGCGATGTGCGCGTGATCGAGGGCACAGCGTCCGTCCCTGACGCCACAGGCGTGTACCGTGCCCAAGTTCAAATGGCAGATCCGCAGCACCCTGGCCAATGGCTCACCAAAACCGACCGCAACGGCAACCCCATGCCCAACACCATGTTTCCCAAAGACTGGACGGCAGAGCAAGTGGTGAGCGAAGTCAATGCCGCCTGGTTTAGCCCCACCAAAACCATTCGCGGTGATAAGTGGAGCGCACTCACGCCCGCGGGTGTGCGCGTGGAAGGTTATCTAGAGCCACGCGTCACGGCGTATCCCGTGTACAGCAAACGTCGTTGACCGCACGTTGCTACGTCATGCCACTGCGTTGCTTCACTGAAGAACAAGCTCCTGTGCCCGGCACGGCTGCACAGCCCGTGCGCTACCCCGCGTGCGAGTGGGTGGGCGATGATGGTGGCGCGGTAGACCATCGCCATCCGTTGAATCAGTTTGTGTGCAGTTGGCTCACCAGCGACATGGCCGACGTGTCGCGTTGCGATGAGGTGCTGCATGCGATGGTTCAGATAGAAGATGGCACCCGTCAAGAATGGTTTGCCGATGGCGATGCATTCCAAGTCGACCTGCAAATTCAGGACGTGCAGTTCAACCCAAGCCATGTCGGACCAGAAGATCCCGCTTACTGGAACCAACCCCAAGGCCGATTCACTTTGGCTGAGGTCAAAGCGCTGTTGCGCTTGTGGCGAGATTTTTTAGCCGAATCAGCGCGGCTCAATATCCCCTAAGCCTTCTTTGTGTTTGAGCGCATCACGCATGAGCGCATAGCGCGTCATACGTTGGCCTTGTACCAAGCGAATCACGCGTTTGAGGGGAATGCCAATGTGGGCCAAGGTTTGGCTGGCGAGCATGAGGCTGCCTTCAATCACTTCGGGTACCACTTCAGCAGCGCCTGCAGCACGCAGGTCTTCGAGGTGCTCGTCGTCGTGCGTACGCACAATCACGGGCACATTGGGCGCGTGCTCTTTGACCCATGCCAACACTTTCAAGGCCGAGGGTAAGTCGGGGTAAGTGACGGCTACCGCAGCGGCACGCACCAAGCCTGCAGACATGAGGCTTGAGAAACGTGTGGCGTCACCCAATTCGACATGGTGGCCATGGTCGCGACCCATTTGCACTTGGTCGGGGTCAGAATCGAGCGCCACGTAAGGAATGTTCTCCAACGTCAGCAAGTCAGCCAAGTTGTGGCCGCTGCGTCCGTAGCCGCACACGATGACGTGGTTTTCAATTTTGAGTGTGCGTTGCGCCATGCCGGTGAGGGCCAGCGATTGCAGCAGCCAGTCGTTGCTGATGAGTCGGTTGACGATGCGGTCTGCGTTCATCACCAAAAACGGTGTGGCAATCATTGACAACACCATCGACGCCAAGATGGGGCTCATCCAAGCGGCGGGGATGAGCGCGTTTTGCAGCCCGAGTGTCAACAACACAAATCCGAACTCGCCCGCTTGTGCCAAGTAAAGCGAGGTACGCAGGCTCACGCCCGCAGGCGCACCGGTGATGCGGGCCAACACAAACACCAGACCTGCTTTGAGCAACAAGGGCACGAGCGAGAGCAACAACACCCAGCCCCAGCTGTCGATCAGCACTTCCCAATCGAGCTTCATGCCAATGGTGATGAAGAACAAGCCCAGCAACACATCATGGAAGGGCCGAATGTCGGCCTCCACCTTGTGTTTGAAATCGGTTTCGGCAATCAGCATGCCTGCCAAGAACGCGCCCATGGCCAGCGACAAACCCGCCAGCTCGGTGAGCCACGCGAGACCTAAGGTCATGAACAACAGGTTGAGCATGAACAACTCGTCGCTCTTGCGGCGTGCCACCAGTTGCAGCCAACTGCGCATCACGCGTTGGCCGCCCCATAGCAACAAACCCACCAGCACTGCGGCTTTGAGCATCGCGATGGACAGTACTTTCCACAGGTTGTGTTCACCCATGTCGGCCAGTGCTGGGATGAGCACCAGCAGCGGCACCACAGCCAAATCTTGAAACAGCAGCACGCCCATCACACGTTGGCCGTGCGGGGACTCTAGCTCCACACGGTCGGCCATGAGTTTGACCACAATGGCGGTGCTCGACATCGCGAGGGCACTGCCCAGCGCCAAGGCCGCCTGCCAGCTCAAGCGCCAGATGTAACCGAGTTCTTTGAGTGCAAAGCCGACCGCGAGGTTGAAGAGCAAAGCGCCAATCAGCGTGAGCACCACTTGCCCCAGTCCCAAACCAAACACCAGTTTGCGCATGCGCATGAGCTTGGGCAGGTTGAATTCCAACCCGATGACGAACATCAAAAACACCACGCCAAATTCGGCCAAGTGTCCGACCGCCGCCGAGTCGTTGGCCAGCGCCAAGGCGTTGGGGCCAATCACCACACCCGCAAACAAATAGCCCAACATGGCAGGCAAATGCAACAGTCGGCAACCCACCACGCTGACCACGGCAGCGCACAAATACAGCAGAGTGAGTTCGAGGGAAGACATATCCCCCAATGGTACCGAGCGTTTGTGACATGCTTGTGCCAAAGCCTCACATAAACTCGGGTTTTCTACAGTGCATACCCCCTCTTTTTCTCAATGCCCCATTCACAACGTCCGGCGCTATCCGGTCTTCTTCTTGCCGCCGTCGGTGCGATTGCGTTCAGTGGCAAAGCCATCATCGTCAAGCTGTCTTATGTGTATGGGGTCGATGCGGTCACGGTCATCATGTATCGCATGTTGTTTGCGCTGCCGTTTTTCATGGCGATGGGCTTGTGGGCCGAGCGTCAAGCCATTGCGCGTGCCAACCCGCTGACGCGTCGCGATGTGTTGAGCATCGTGGGCCTCGGCTTTGTGGGCTACTACCTGTCGAGCTATCTTGACTTCTTGGGTCTGCAATACATCACAGCCAGCTTAGAGCGACTCATTCTGTACCTCAACCCCACACTGGTGGTGTTGCTGGGGTGGGTCTTGTATAAGAAACCTGTTCAGCCCATTCGCATGGTGGCGATGGGCGTGAGCTACAGCGGTGTGTTGCTGGTCTTCGCGCATGAGCTCACGCTGTCAGGTGCTGATGTGGCGTTGGGGAGTGGTTTGATTTTTGCAAGCGCCATCACGTACGCCGTGTATCTGATCTTCAGTGGCCAGATGGTGAACCGCATAGGCGCGTTGCGCTTGGTAGGCTGGGCAACCAGTGTCGCCTGTGTGTGTTGCATTCTGCAGTTTGTGTTCCTGCGCCCCATGACTGCAGCCCAAGTGCCTGTGGACGTGCTGTGGTTGGCGTTGCTCAACGCATTGGCTTGTACGGTGGCCCCTGTCCTGATGGTGATGATGGCCATTGAGCGGATTGGTGCTGCATTGACAGCACAAACAGGCATGATTGGCCCCATGGCGACCATCGCCTTGGGCGTATGGGTGTTGAATGAGCCGCTGAAC
>CANCGU010000067.1 GCA_947377705.1 Comamonadaceae bacterium | reverse complement strand
TGGTGGCTAAAAAACACAAAGCCGCCCAACATGGACAAATGCGCTACACCAAAAATTTGCGCCACCACCGCGTTGGTTGGGGGTACGGTGGAGAGCCATAACAAGCCCATCACGCCAGAGAAGATGTACACGCTCATGGGGGTGAGCGGCGCCAACAAGAACAACACGATGGCGACCGAGCGTGAAAAATAAATGAACGACAAAATTTTGCGCTTGGCCATGCGTTGACCTAAGCTGCCCGCAATGTAAGTGCCAAACACGTTGAACAGACCAATGAGTGCCAACGCAATGCTGGCCACTTCAGGCGACAAACCGTGGTCTTTCAAGTAGCTGGGCATGTGTACCCCAATGAACACCACCTGAAATCCGCACACAAAGTAACCCGCCATCAGCAGCTGAAAGCTGCGGTAGTTCATGGCTTCACGTAGCGCGTGCATGATGGACTGTTCGCGATGCGGTGTGGCGCCGCCCGCAAAGCCGGGTTCGCGCAAACCGTAGGCCAGAGGAATGATGAGCATGACCGACAGCGCCAACCACACCAAGGCCTCTTGCCAACCAAACGTGCTGATGAGGTAGCCTTCGGTGGGGACCATCAAGAATTGTCCAAACGAGCCAGCCGCCGCCGCTACGCCCATGGCCCATGAGCGCTTAGCGGCGCTCACGTTGCGCCCAATCACACCGTAAATCACAGCATAGGTTGTGCCTGCCTGGGCGACGCCAATCAGCACACCCGCCGTGGCAGTAAATAAAGCAGGCGTTGAGGAATGCGCCATGCCCACCAAGCCCAATGCGTAAAGAATGGCGCAGGTCACGATGACGCGGAACGCGCCAAAGCGGTCAGCCAGCATGCCCGAAAAGATGCCAGCGAAACCCCAAGTCAGGTTTTGAATGGCAATGGCCATGGCAAAGTTTTCGCGGGTCCAGTCTTGCGCTTGGGTGATGGGTTGTAGCCACAGGCCAAAGCCGTGGCGCACGCCCATAGACAAGGTAACGATGGCGGCCCCGCAGGCCAGCACTTGCCACATGGGCAGTGTTTTGTGTTGGTGAGTCATGCCCTCGACTTTAACCAATGCGGCGACAAACCGTTGTCGCGAGGGTTTACATGGGGAGTCGATGGCCTGTCTTTGATGGAGGAAAATCTTCGGCCTGTTTTTTTATACAGTTTCGTGTTTGAAGCTGTCTACAATGCCGCCCCATGGCAACCAAGCAACCCACCACACCGCCCCAGTACTCGGAAGGCTCGATTCGCGTCCTTAAGGGACTCGAACCCGTCAAGCAGCGTCCGGGCATGTACACCCGCACAGACAACCCCTTGCACATCATTCAAGAAGTGCTGGACAACGCGGCCGACGAAGCCTTGGCCGGTCACGGTAAGAAAATTGGCGTCACGCTACACAGCGATGGCTCGGTCAGTATTGAAGACGATGGCCGTGGCATTCCGTTTGGCATGCACCCCGAAGAAAAAGCGCCCGTCATAGAACTGGTGTTCACCCGTTTGCACGCGGGCGGCAAGTTCGACAAAGGTTCGGGCGGCGCTTACAGCTTCTCTGGCGGTTTGCACGGTGTGGGCGTGAGCGTGACCAACGCGCTGGCTAAACGCATGGAAGCCACCTCACACCGCGAAGGCCAAGTGGCGCGCTTGGTGTTCTCTGGCGGCGACGTGGTGGAAAAACTCACTACACGCAAACAAGAATCAGGCGACCGCAAGCAAGGCACGACCGTGCGTGTGTGGCCCGATGCCAAATACTTTGAATCCTCGGCCTTGCCGATGAACGAGCTGGTGCACTTGTTGCGCAGCAAAGCCGTGCTCATGCCAGGCGTGAGTGTGACGCTCACAAATGACAAAACCAAAGATACGCAAAACTGGCTCTACAAAGGCGGCCTGCGTGACTATTTGATGCAGACGCTGCACGGCGACCCCGTCATTCCTTTGTTTGAAGGCGATGGGTATGCCGACAGCAACCACGACAGCTTCGCCGAAGGCGAGGGCGCGGCATGGGCAGTGGCCTTCACCGAAGACGGCCAGCCCGTGCGTGAGAGCTATGTCAACCTGATCCCAACCAGTGCCGGCGGCACGCACGACAGCGGTTTACGCGATGGTTTGTTCAATGCAGTCAAGAGCTTCATTGAGCTGCACGCCTTGCTGCCCAAGGGCGTCAAGCTCATGCCCGAAGACGTGTTTGCCCGTGCCAGCTATGTGCTCAGCGCCAAGGTGCTGGACCCGCAGTTCCAAGGCCAAATCAAAGAGCGCCTGAACTCTCGCGATGCTGTGCGTTTGGTGTCAAGCTATGTGCGCCCCACGATGGAGCTGTGGCTCAACCAGCATGTCGACTACGGCAAAAAGCTGGCCGAGCTGGCCATCAAAGCCGCACAAAGCCGCCAAAAGGCAGGCCAAAAAGTAGAGAAGCGCAAAGGCTCAGGCGTGGCCGTGTTGCCCGGTAAGCTGACCGATTGCGAGAGCAAAGACATTGCGCACAACGAGGTGTTCTTGGTCGAGGGCGACTCTGCTGGCGGCAGCGCCAAGATGGGCCGCAACAAAGAAAACCAAGCCATCCTGCCCCTGCGCGGCAAGGTGTTGAACACTTGGGAAGTCGAGCGCGACCGCTTGTTTGCCAACAACGAAATTCACGACATTTCGGTGGCCGTGGGTGTGGACCCACACGGCCCCAACGACAGCCCCGATATGAGCGGTCTGCGCTACGGCAAGGTGTGTATCTTGTCGGACGCGGACGTGGATGGCTCGCACATCCAAGTGCTGTTGCTCACCTTGTTCTTCCGTCACTTCCCTAAGCTCATTGAAGCGGGCCATGTGTTTGTGGCGCGTCCCCCGCTGTTCCGTGTGGACGCACCCGCGCGTGGCAAAAAGCCAGCCACCAAGGTGTATGCCTTGGACGAAGGCGAACTCACCGCCATCCTCGACAAGCTGCGCAAAGACGGTGTGGGCGAGGGCAAGTGGAGCATCAGCCGCTTCAAAGGCTTGGGTGAAATGAGCGCCGAACAACTGTGGGACACCACCCTCAACCCCGACACCCGTCGCCTCATGCCCGTGCAACTGGGCTTGCTGGACTTTGCAACCACCGAAGGTTTGATCACACAACTCATGGGCAAAGGCGAAGCCGCTGCACGCCGTGAGCTGATGGAACTGCATGGCGATTCGATTGAGATTGACGTATGACCGATTTGTTAACCCCTGGACTGCCCACCGCCAACAATAACAATGATGGCGACGGCGACATCGCGCTGGGCCATTACGCCCAACGCGCCTACCTGGAGTACGCGCTCAGCGTGGTCAAAGGCCGTGCCTTGCCCGACGTGTGCGACGGCCAAAAGCCGGTGCAGCGGCGCATTCTTTATTCCATGTCCCGCATGGGCCTCGGCTACAGCGGTCCTAACAACAACACAGGTGCCAAGCCCGTCAAGTGCGCTCGCGTGGTCGGTGACGTGCTGGGCCGCTACCACCCCCACGGTGACAGCGCGGCTTACGAAGCCTTGGTGCGCATGGCGCAAGACTTTGCGCAGCGCTACCCGCTGATTGACGGTCAAGGTAACTTTGGCTCGCGCGACGGCGATGGGGCTGCTGCCATGCGCTACACCGAAGCCCGTTTGGCCAAAATCACCACGCTGCTTCTGGACGAGATTGACGAAGGCACGGTTGACTTCCAGCCCAACTACGACGGCTCCACCGAAGAGCCTAAGCAGTTGCCCGCCCGCTTGCCATTTGCCTTGCTCAACGGTGCAAGCGGTATTGCGGTGGGTATGGCCACCGAAATTCCAAGTCACAACCTGCGCGAAGTGGCCGATGCGTGCGTGGCACTCATCAAGAGCCCTAAGCTCAGCGATGCCGAGTTGCTGCAAATCTTGCCCGCGCCTGATTACCCCGGCGGCGGCCAAATCATCAGCAGCGCGTCTGACATTGCTGATGCTTACCGCACAGGTCGTGGCTCACTCAAAGTACGCGCCCGTTGGGTGATTGAAGACTTGGCCCGTGGCCAATGGCAATTGGTGGTCAACGAGCTGCCACCCGGTGTCAGCAGCCAGCGCGTGTTGGAAGAGATTGAAGAGCTCACCAACCCCAAGGTCAAAACAGGTAAAAAGGCGCTGAGCGCGGACCAAACCCAACTCAAAGCCACCGTGCTGGCCGTGTTGGATGTGGTGCGCGATGAGTCGAGCAAAGACGCGCCTGTGCGTTTGGTGTTCGAGCCCAAGACACGCACCATTGAGCAACAAGAACTCATCACCACCTTGCTGGCGCACACCAGCCTAGAAACCTCGTCGTCCATCAACCTCACCATGGTGGGTATTGATGGTCGTCCTGTGCCTAAGTCGCTGCGCGACATGCTGACCGAGTGGATTGAGTTCCGCTCTGCCACTGTTCTAAGACGCTCGCAGCACCGCTTGAACAAAGTGCTGGACCGCATCCACATTTTGGAAGGTCGCCAGTTGGTGTTGCTCAACATCGACGAGGTGATTGCCATCATCCGCCAGAGCGACGAGCCCAAACAGGCGTTGATGGAACGCTTCCGTTTGAGCGAACGTCAAGCCGAAGACATCTTAGAAATTCGCCTGCGTCAGCTGGCGCGTTTGGAAGCCATCAAAATTGAGCAAGAGCTCAAAGAGCTGCGCGACGAACAAGCCAAGCTGGAAGATATCGTGGGCAACCCATCGGCGCTGCGCCGCTTGATGGTCAAAGAAATTGAAGCCGACGCCAAAACCTTTGCCGACCCACGCCGCACACTCATTCAAGAAGAGAAAAAAGCAGTGGCCGAAGTCAAGGTCATTGACGAGCCCGTCACGGTGGTCGTCTCTGAAAAAGGCTGGGTGCGTGCACGCACAGGCCACGGCCATGAAGCCAGTGCCTTTGCCTTCAAGTCGGGCGACGGCTTGTACGGCACGTTTGAGTGCCGCACGGTGGACACCTTCATCGCCTTTGGCTCGAACGGCCGCATCTACTCGGTGCCCGTGTCGGTCTTGCCCGGCGCGCGTGGCGACGGCCAACCTGTCACCACGCTCGTTGATTTGGAATCAGGTACCCAGCTCTTGCACTACGTGGCAGGCCCTGCTGGTGCGACGTATTTGCTGAGTAGCTCAGGCGGCTATGGTTTCATGGCCAACATCGAGCACATGATTTCGCGCAACAAAGGCGGCAAAGCTTTCATCACCGTGGGTGAGGGTGAAACCGTCTGCCGCCCATCACCTGCCAGCGGTGGCTCGGGCGCACAGCCTGTGGCACCCGCCACGCATGTGGCTTGTGCATCCACGGGCGGGCGCTTCTTGACCTTTGAGTTGTCTGAACTCAAAGCCATGGAAAAAGGCGGTCGCGGCTTGATGCTGATCGACCTAGAAGCCAAGGACACCTTGGCTGGCGCGGCGGCATACACCCGCAGCGTGCGCATTGAAGGCATTGGTCGTGGCGGCAAAGTGCGCGAAGAAACGCTGGAAATTCGCAGCTTGAACAACGCCAGAGCGGCACGCGCCAAGAAGGGCAAAGTGGCTGACTTGGGCTTTAAGCCGAATGCGGTGGTGCGGGTGGAATAACGCGTTGCAAATCAGCAAACGGAACTCTAATTCGTGTTGATTGATTTCTTCAAATTCGATGCTATATACTTTTGCTATATACAGGAGTTCCCATGAGCATCACCACCGTTTTCACCAATAACCGAACCCAAGCCGTGCGCTTGCCAGCCGATGTGCGTTTGCCCGATGGCGTGAAGAAGGTCGAGGTGCGTGCGCGTGGGGTGGAGCGTGTCATATCGCCTGTAGGGCAGCGCTGGGATGAGTTTTTTCAGCAGGGGCCGCAAGTATCTGACGATTTCATGGCAGAGCGTGCCACTCAGGAGCAGCCCGAGCGCGAGGGGCTGTGATGTTGAAGTATCTGCTTGATACCAACATCGTTATTTATGTGATCAAGCGCCGCCCCATCGAGGTGTTGGGTTTGTTCAACGAACACGCGGGGCGCATGGCCATGTCGGCCATCACTTTGTCTGAGCTGTATCACGGGGCCGAGAAGAGCGCCAAGGTGTCGCAAAACCTCGAAGTGATTGAAGAATTCAGCAGCTTGCTGGAGGTGTTGCCCTACACGGCCAAGGCATCAGCGCATTACGGCTCGATTCGCAGTGCACTTGAGAAGACGGGGCAGCCCATTGGCGTGAACGATTTGCACATAGCTGCCCACGCACGCAGCGAGGGCTTGGTGATAGTGACCAACAATGTGTCGGAATTTTCTAGGGTGCCTGGCTTGATGGTGGAGAACTGGGTCACGCCGCTGAACTGATGAAAGAATAAAAAAAGCGGCTCAAGGAGCCGCTTTTTTGTGGGGTGCCAAAAATTAAGCTTTGGCTTTTTCTTTGTCAGCTGCCGCTGGCGCAGCTGGGTCCGCCTCTTTCTTAGGAGGGCTGCAATCAAAACACACAAACATGGATGAACCTAAGATGCGCTTGAACGAACCGTTGTTGCGTGGCTTGTGAACGCCGCACTTGATGCAGCTCATGGTGTCGCCGGTGCGGCCTAGGCCTTCGAATGGTGAACCGCCCTTTTTTGACTTGTAGCGCAAACCATCGTTGGAGATTTCTGTTTTTTCTGGGCGTGACATTCGTTTTAGTTCTCAAGGCAAAGATGGTATTTTCGCAAATTAATCAACCGTTCTGCGAACCAGCCCTTAAAAACCTCAAAAATCACCTTAAAAAGCGCTTCGAAAGCTGTAAAACACGGGGTCCAATGCGCTTCGAGATGGCTTGGCGGTGTTTGGCAAACAGCACATAGGCGGGTTGCAGCACGGGCATGAGCCAGCGGCGTGACAAAAGCCACGCCAAAACTGGCAATTTGGCGAGTCGGTAGGCAGTGGCAAACACAGGCACACCGACCAGCACTTGACCATCGGCGGTACGTCCATGAATCTGCGCCATGGCGGCTTCGCACGAGATGTTGTGGCCTGCGACCTCAAACCCAGTTTGAGTGATGTCTACAAAAGCCAGCTGGCCCTGCGCATTGCGGCTTTGCAAAAACGCCACCTCTGCCACGCAGAGCGGGCATTGGCCGTCGTAATACAGCGTGAGTTCGGGCGTGGCACTGGTGGGTGTTATTTGCATGGCAGCTAAGGCTAGCACGGCTGCATAGGGCGGGGCTTGCCAAAGGTTAATCGGGCAGAATTCAGCGCATGACCCAAGCCTGTTTTGATACCACTACCACCGCCGTGCAACGCGTGGCCCGCGCACAAGAGGGCGCAGCTTCACCAGTCGCACAGCATGTGTTCACGCAGCTCTACGCCGATGCCGCTCGCGACGCGGCGCAGCACTGTGATGCTGAGGCACAAGCAGGCCGCCACCTAGGCGCATTGCACGGCGTGTGCATCACCCTCAAAGACAACGTCGATGTGGCGGGGGAGACCACGATGGCCGGCGGCGTGGTGTGCGCGGGCGAAGCGCCCGCAGTACACGATGCGCCTGTGGTGCAACGCTTGCGCCATGCAGGCGCGGTGGTGCTGGGCAAAACGAATATGAGTGAGTTTGCGTTTTCTGGCGTGGGTATCAACCCCCACCACGGCACGCCTGTCAACCCTGCGGACGCCGCGCATGCACGCGTGCCCGGTGGCTCGTCGTCGGGCGCAGCGGTGTCGGTGGCCTTGGGGCTGGCCGAGGTGGGCATTGGCACAGACACGGGCGGTTCGATTCGCATTCCTGCTGCGCTGTGCGGCTTGGTGGGCTACAAAAGCACGCAAGTGCGCATTCCGTGCACGGGGGTGATGGAGCTGTCGCGCACGTTAGACACGGTGGGCAGCATCACCCGCTCGGTACGCGCGTGTTTGGCAGTCGACGCGGTGATGTCGCAACAACCCTTGCCCACTGAAGCGGCCAACTTGCACGGCTTGCGTTTTGCCGTGCCGCAAACCTTGATGATGGACGATGTCGATGCCACCGTGGCCCATGCCTTTGCGCGTACTTTGCACCACCTCGCTGAGGCGGGCGCACAGGTGGTGGAAATACCGTTCGTCGCGCTGGGTGATATTGCTGCGCTCAGTCTGCCCGGTGGTTTTTCGCCGATTGAAGGCTACGCTGCACACCACGCTCGGCTAGCGCGCGGTACCCACCAAATTGACCCGCGTGTAGTGGCCCGCATGATGTTAGGTAAGGGCATCAGCGCCCAAGACTACCTAGCGTTACACAACCGTCGCAGCGCATGGATTGCGGCTGCCCAGCAAACCCTGCACGGCTTCGATGCCATGTTGTGCCCCACGGTGCCGATGGTGGCGCCGCTGATCGAGCCCTTGCTCAAAGACGATGAGGTCTTTTTCAAAGTGAACCGTTTGTTGCTGCGCAACCCCTCGGCCATCAATTACATGGATGGTTGTGCCTGGAGTCTGCCGTGTCAAGTAGCGGGCGAGTTGCCCGTAGGTTTGATGGTGTCAAGCTGGGCAGGTCAAGATGCGCACTTGGCTCGGGTGGTGTTGGCTTTGGAGAACTTAATCTATTCTTTACATGCTTAGAACACAATCCAAGCATTGAGAGAAAGAGAGCGAGCTTATGACTTCTAAATTTCGCCAACTGGTTTTAGGTCTGTTGCTGGCCACCTTGGCTGGCGTAGCGATGGCGCATGGTCCACATGGCGGCTATCGCGGCGGGTATTACAGGGGCGGCGGTGATTATTTCTGGGGGCCCGCGCTCGTTGGAACGGCCATTGTGGGGACATCCATTTATTTGTCGCGGCCTGTGCAGCCATCGACTGTCATCATTACCAGCCCACCTGCTGTGGTAATGAATAACCCACAACCGACCCAATGGGTGAACGGTCAGCCTGTGCCGCAGCCTGTTGAGGCGTACTACTGTCGCGAAACAGGCCAATACTTTCCGATGGTGCAGACCTGTGCCAGTCCTTGGTTGGTGGTGATGCGATGAACAAAGCTTATTTGTGTGTCTTGATCGCTGGCTTGTTGCCCTATGTGTGTGCCATCATCGCGAAGTGGGGGTTTCAAAACTTTGACAACCACAACCCACGCCAATGGTTGGCGCATCAAACGGGTTTTCGGGCGCGCGCGAATGCGGCGCAGGCCAATAGCTTTGAGTCGTTTCCACTGTTTGCAGCGGGCGTGATCATTGCCACCTTGGCGCACGTAGATGCTGGGCGCATTGATCTGTACGCTTTTGCGTTTGTGGTAGCGCGTGTAGGCTTCATTGTTTGCTATGTGGCTGACAAAGCCGGCTTGCGTTCTTTGTTTTGGTTGTTGGGGTTGCTAAGTGCGGTGGGTTTGTTTGCGGCAGCCTTGGGTTTGTAAAGCTGTCATCCATTTGCAAGTACCGCGCGTTGTAAAGCTACCTTTTCACAAAGTGAGTTTTCTATGAAACGCATTTCTGCCTTGTTTGCCTGTTTCTTGGCTTTTGCCGTTGTTTTACCTGCGCAAGCGGATGGCCGTGGGCACGGTGGTTACGGCGGCGGTCACGGTGGTTATGGTCACAACTACGGCGGTTACGGTTATGGCGGTCACTACCGTGGCGGCAGTAACTATTGGTTAGCCCCTGTGTTGGGTGCTGCTTTGGTGGGGAGCGTGATTTACGCAGCCAGCACGCCCAGTTATGCGGTGCCGCAAACGGTGGTGGTGCAGCAGCAATATGCCCCACCTAGCCGAGTGGCTTACTTCTGTCCTACAGCACAGCAGTACTACCCCAATGTGCCGACCTGCCAAGTGCCATGGCAGCCTGTGAGCTACTAAAACAAAAAGCCGGGCTAGCCCGGCTTTTTGCTGTGCGTCTGCCGCTCAGAGCGTGACGACTTCTTTGTGCCCCAAGCGGTTCGAATAGCGCACTTTGCCGCCCGTGGTTTCTAGCTCCACGCGTGCGCTGCGGCCTGCGTACACATGGTGTTTGAGCCATTCCAGCTCTTGCTTCATCTCGGCGTCCCCTGCGACCACACGGCTCCAGCAGCGCAGCTCAGCCGACCATCGATAGTTGCGTGCCTTGAGCTTGTCTTTGGTCTCAAACGGCGAGTTGATGGCGTAGACCTTTTGCTGCGGTTTGTTCAAAGTCAGCAGCACAGCCAGCAGAGCGGTTTGTTGGCTTTGCGGCAGCACTTGGTTGAGCAACTCCAACAGCGCCCAACAGTCAGCTTCCGCACGATGCGCTTCGTAAAAGTAACCTTGGGTGCTGAGCAAATACTCCAACTTAGCCGAACCAAAACCTTCTTCGCGCCAGTCAATGTCTTTGATGCTGCACGCCCAGTTGAGTTGCTCAAAAAGGGGCCAACGCGCTTCGACGAAGGGGCGATCAAATGCCGCATTGTGAGCAATCACCACATCCACATTGTTCAAAAAATCGGCGACGCGCGTATCGTCAATACGCCGACCTTGCACCATGTCGTCGGTGATGTGGTGGATGGCAATGGAGGCCGGGGGAATGGCAAAGCCTGGGTCTTCCAACTCGTCAAACACATCGCTCACGCGATAGACCATGCCCGTGATGGCATCGAACTCAAAGGCCAACATGCCTAACTCAATCACGCGGTCAGTGGCCACGTCAAAGCCAGTGGTCTCGGTGTCGAGCACGATGCCTTTGCTGAGTTTTTGGCCGGGGGCGGGGGTGTTGAACACGCGACCGGGCACGAGGCGGCGTAGCACGCGGTAGTCAGGGTGTTGTTCGAGCTGTTGTGCGAGTTGTTCGATGTCTTGTGTCATGGGGTCATGTTAAGCGTGGTCAGCCTGTGTCGCGTTACGCGTGGCGATGGCACGCGATAAAAATAAACCCAAGGCGCAAACGGCCAATGCATCAGCGCCCAATATCGATGGAGAACTGAAGTGGTTAAACAGTTCTGCCAAGACCAACACGCCCAGCGATTGGCCTAAAAACATAAAACCGGCAAACAGCGAGACACCGGTGCCTCGAGCCTTGGGCAGTAATTGCGTAGCCTTGGCTTGCATCGTGTTGTGAAACATGGCAAAGCCAAAACCGGCCACAAAGCAAGAAGGGAGCGCCAGTTGCCACCAAGGTGAAAATGCAATCACTAAAAATGCGCAGCCAAATCCCATACCACCATACCGGGCTAAACCTACTTCACCAAAACGCCGGATGGTGATTTTTGCGGTCGCCATATAAGCCATGCCACCCAGCCCAAACAAAGCGGTCGTCCCCCCCGCCAACGTGAGGGAGATGTGGTGCACTTGGTGTAAGTGAGCTGCGGTTACAGCCAATACACCAAACACAGTAGCACCTTCCACCAAAGCCAAACTTAAAAAGGTACGCGCCCAAGCGTTGTGCGCGACTTGCCTAAGTTGTTGGAAGAAACCCACCGGTGCATGCGCAGGCGGTGCGACGGGTTCGAGATGTTTGAGTTGTTGCCAAAGCAAAAAGCTCACAGTGGCAAATGCGGCGGCCATGAGGGCAAAAGCCCATCGCCAACCTAAGGTGTCGGTCAGCAGCCCCCCAAACAATTGACCTGCTGTGATGCCCAGCATGGTGCCCAAACCTACGCGGGCTAAGGTTTCTTGACGGTGCTCGTAATGCACCACGTCGCCCACCCACGCCAATGA
>CANCGU010000066.1 GCA_947377705.1 Comamonadaceae bacterium | reverse complement strand
CAAAGCCACATCATCGCCATGCGCGAGCGCCCTGCGTTGCAAGCGATTGGCAAACAGTTCAATGCAAATGTCAAAGTCATCGAAGTGCCACCTGGCCCACCCGTGTTGGCGCCCATCGTGGCCGAGGTGTATGGCCCCACAGACGAAGGTCGCTACCAAGTGGCCAAGTCGGTGCGTGCGCTGTTCAACCAGCAGAACGGCGTGGTCGATGTAGACGACAGCACCCTCAGTGCAGCCCCGCGCCAAGTGCTGCTGATCAACCGCCAAAAAGCAGCACAAATGGGTGTGTCGCAACTTGCCATTGTCAGCACGCTGCGTGCCGCACTGGCCGGTGAATCCACTGTGTACGCCCACGACCAAAACAAATACGCAGGCGCCATCGTCATTCGCTTGGCCAAGAGCGAGCAAGACGCGTTAGACAAAATGCTGAGCCTTGGCGTGCGTAACTCGCAGCGCGAAATTGTGCCCATTCGCCAACTCGTCACCATCAGCAACACCCTGCGCGAGCAACCCATCTATCACAAAGACCTGCTGCCTGTGACCTACGTGGTGGGCGACATGGCGGGCAAAGTGGACAGCCCCTTGTACGGCATGTTTGGCATGCGCCGTGGCTTGAGCCAACTGCAAGCACCCAACGGAAAACCTGTGGATGAATACTTCATCCAACAACCCACCGACCCGTATCAACACTACGCCGTCAAGTGGGACGGCGAATGGCAAATGACCTATGAAACCTTCCGCGACATGGGCGCTGCCTATGCGGTGGGCTTGGTGCTGATTTACTTGTTGGTGGTCGCGCAGTTTGGTTCTTATTTGGTGCCACTCATCATCATGGCGCCCATTCCACTCACCCTCATTGGTGTGATGCCGGGCCACGCGTTGCTGGGCGCGCCCTACACCGCTACCTCGATGATTGGCATGATTGCTTTGGCCGGCATCATTGTGCGCAACTCGATTTTGTTGGTCGATTTCATCCGCTTGCAGGTCTCGCACGGTGTGGCCCTAAAAGACGCGGTGGTGGCCTCGGCCATCACCCGCGCGCAACCCATTGTGCTGACGGGCTTGGCCGCCATGATGGGTGCATTTTTCATCTTGGATGATCCCATTTTTAATGGCTTGGCCATCTCGCTCATCTTCGGTATTTTTGTCTCCACCGTGCTCACCTTGTTGGTGATTCCGCTGCTCTACTTCATGGCGTTCAAGAACACGCCAAGCTCTGTCATCTCTGGAGAACACGCATGAAACACTTGTCACTCACTGCCGCTTTAGCCATCGCTGGCCTCATCGCCAGCACTGCCTCCACAGCCCACGCCGCTGACTTGATGGGCGCGTGGCAAGCAGCGCTTGCCCGCGACCCCGAAATTGCAGCGGCACGCGCCCTGCACGAACAAGCTGCACTCCGCCTAGAACAAGCCAAGGCTTTGTGGGCACCTGTGGTGACAGCCAGCGGCGCAGCTGGTGCGGGTGGTGCAGACAGCCGCACCCAAGGTGCGCAAGCCTTGGGCCAAAATGGCGTGAGCTTTCAAACCAACGTGAACGTCGGCGCACTTGCCCGGGCCAGCATCAATGCACAAAAGGCGTGGATCAGCCCGGAGCGAGAAGCGCAAAGCAAGCAGCTGGAACTGTCAGCCCAACTTGCCCAAGTGCAATGGCAGCAAGCACAACAAACCCTCATCATGCGCACTGCCCAGCGGTACTTTGATGTCGTGGGTGCCGAGCTGACGCTCTCGGTGCTGCAACGCCAACAAAAAACTGTGCGACAAGCCGCCTCTGAAATCAGCAAACGCAAAGCCATTGGCGACGCCAGTGTGATGGACGTTCAAGAGGTGGAAGCACGTGTCTCAGAAATCCGCGCCCGTGTCATCACACAGGAAAACAACTTGGCGATGAAGCAATTGGCCTATCGCCAATTGGTAGGTCAGACACCCGACCAGCTGCTGGGCGTTGCCAACGTGGACCTGACCCCGACCAACTTAGCCGATACCAACACATGGGTGCAACGCGCCAAGCAACAATCGCCCAACCTTCAAATGATGGGCTTGGCCCAAGCCATCCAAGGCCAAGAAGCCAAGCGCATCAAAGCAGGCAATGCCTTGACCGTGAATTGGGTAGCCCAAGCTCAAATAGACCGATTGACAGGCTACGGCATGTACGGCTCTGCCAGCAACCAAATGACGCAATACATGGTGGGCATTCAGCTCAACGCACCGCTGAGCACAGGTGGCATGGTGGAAGCACGCGAACGAGAAGCCTTGAAACAAGTGGAAAAACTTCAATACGACCAAGAAACAGCTGAGCAGCTTGTGGAGCAACAGGTGCGCGACGCCTGGCAAAATCTCAGCACGGCGCAAGCACGCTTGCAAGCCCTCGCGCAAGCTGAACAAGCTAGCAAAGCCCGCCTCAACACCACACGCCAAGCCCATCGCACGGGTGCGCGCACGACCAACGAGTGGTTGAGTGCCGAGCATGACGCAGCACAAGCCGAACTGGCGCTTCTGCAAGTGCGTATTCAAACTGCGATGGATCAACTGCGCTTGTCTGCCGCCAGTGGTGAATTAGGGGAAGCTCAGCTGCGTCAAGTGAATGCGTTGTTGAAATAAGCATGCTGCTTGCTTGTCGCATGATGGGTCTTCTGCAAGCAAGATTTATTACTATTGCGACGCTATGTTGGATTGGGCGGCATTGCGCTTTCCAGTCTTCAAAACCGATTTCTAAAAGGACACGTCATGCACACGAATTGGATTCAAGACACACAGGCCTTGCTCAACAGCAAGGGGGATTCAGCGCCCACGCGCCGCCTCGCCTTACAAACCGCATTGGGCTTGGGTTACGCAGCTTCGGCCCTGCCGTTGATCGCACAAACCGCCATTCAAACCTCGGCGGAGGGTTTGATCGAAGGCGAGGTAACCATTGATGTCAACGGCTTCAAGATGCCCGCCTACCGTTCGGCCCCGAAAGACAAAACCAATTTACCCGTGGTCTTGGTGATCTCTGAAGTTTTTGGTGTGCACGAATACATTGCCGATGTGACGCGTCGTTTTGCCCAAGCCGGCTACTTGGCGATTGCACCCGAGCTGTTTGTGCGCCAAGGCGACCCCAGTGCTTATGGCGAACTGGCCAAACTCATGGCTGAAGTCATTGCCAACGTGCCAGATGCCCAAGTGATGGGCGACTTAGACGCTACCTTGGTGTGGGCCAGTCAAAATGGCGGCAATGTCAACCGTGCTGCCATCAGTGGTTTTTGTTGGGGCGGTCGCATCACTTGGCTCTATGCCGAACACAACCCAAAGATCAAAGCAGGTGTTGCTTGGTACGGTCGCATGGAGGGCCAAACCAATGCCAACAACCCGCAGCATCCCATTGACAAGGTGGCGTCACTGAAAGCCCCCGTACTGGGTTTGTATGGCGGCCAAGACACTGGCATTCCCATCACATCGATCAACCACATGAAAGAAGCCTTGGTAAATGCGGCCAGCAAAGGCAACCAAGCGGCCAAGGCTTCAGAATTTGTGATGTATCCAGACGCGCCACATGCCTTCCACGCCGATTACAGATCCAGCTATCGCGCAGCAGCCGCAAAGGATGGTTGGAACCGAGCCATCGCGTGGTTCAAGCAGTACGTTTGAACGGGCTTTCAGGGGAAGCGCAAGATTCGCTTACAGAATCTGAGCGGCTTCTTCAAATGACAAACGTGGGCCACGCGGGTGTACGCCCGCGGGATCAGCCACGCCGAGGTTAATCAGAAAATTGGCTTTGAAAGAACCATCAGGGAAAAACGCATCGTTTACCGCTTGTGGGTTAAAGCCGGACATGGCCCCGCTGTCCAAGCCCAAAGCGCGTGCAGCCAAGATCAGGTAAGCACCTTGCATGCTGCTGTTGCGTACAGCCGTGGCCTCAGCCATGGCAGGGTTGGCATCAAACAGGGGCTTGGCATCGTAGCCTGGGAACTGCGTGGGCAATTGCTCATGGAAACGCGTGTCTTGCGCAACGATGACAGTGACGGCAGCGCTTTCGACTTGCGGCACGTTACCGGGCATCAAAGCAGGAATCAGCTTGGCTTTGGCTTCGGCTGATTTAACGAACACATAGCGGGCGGGCTGTGCATTAAACGCTGTCGGGCCCCACTTCAGCAAGTCATACAACTGGCGGATGGTGCCATCCGACACGGGTGTTTTGGTGAAGGCGTGAACTGTGCGAGCTTGGCGAAACAGTTGATCGAGTGCAGCATCGTCGAGGACGTTGAATGACATGAGAGGTTCCTAACAAGAAAAAGTAGATCGTAAACGTTGATCGAGTTGAACGATATCAGGCGCGTGAAGGGTGCGAATGTCTCCCGCTAAGACACGGTCAATCAATTGAGAGGCGGTGACTGCATGTGGCAGTACCGTGCCCCAGAAGTAGACCTTTTGTGCGTCCGAAATCAGCAGTGTGGGAAAGTTTTCAACGTCCACGCTGTCCAACACATCGGATTGCGCTTCGATATCCACCCATAGAAAATCAACCTGTTCGGCATAACGTGTCTTGAGTAATTCAATGACACGCACATAGTCATCACAAGTTCGGCACCAAGCGGCACAGAAGCAAGCGACTAGCAAACGGGAGGGTGTCTTGGGCATCGCAATGAGTGAACAAGGGCTGATATTTACGATGTGCAATTCTCGCACCACTGTCTGCACAGTGATCTGTATCGGCCCATCCCCCTCAAAGCGCGTTCAATGGGATTTTGAGGTACGACACACCGTTGCCATCTTTGGGCGGGAACTCACCCGCGCGGATGTTGATTTGCACCGCAGGCAAGATCAAGACGGGCATAGACAAGGTGGCATCGCGCGCAGTGCGCATGCGCACAAACTCGGCCTCGCCAATGCCATCGTGCAAATGAATGTTGTGTGCGCGTTGCTCGGCCACCGTACTTTCAAACTGTACCGCGCGTTCATTGGGCGGGTAGTCGTGGCACATGAATAGACGGGTGTGATCGGGCAAGCTCAAAATTTTTCGGACCGAGGCATAAAGTGTTTTGGCGCAGCCCCCCGGAAAGTCGCAACGGGCAGAACCCACATCGGGCATGAACAAGGTGTCGCCCACAAACACGGCATCGCCAATTTGGTAGGCCACGCAGGCGGGCGTGTGGCCCGGGACGTACAAGGCTTTCGCCACCAAATTGCCAATCGCAAAGGCTTCGTCGGCCTCCAGCAAGTGGTCAAACTGTGAGCCGTCTTCCTTGAAGCTGGGCTCTAAATTGAACACACCGTTGAACACATGCTGGACCGTGGTGATGTGCTTGCCGATAGCGGTTTGGCCGCCCAAATGCGCTTTCAAATAAGGCGCAGCGGTGAGGTGGTCAGCATGGGCATGGGTTTCCACAATCCAAGCCACACTGAGTTGCTTTTCACGTACAAAGGCAATTACTTGGTCTGCCGCTTCGGTGCTGGTGCGGCCCGACTTGGGGTCGTAGTCGAGCACCGAATCAATGATGGCGCAGGCGCTGCCCTCTTTTTCGTAAACCACGTAAGTGATGGTCCATGTCGCGGGATCAAAAATTCCGTAGACGATGGGGTTCAAGGCGGCGGTCATGGCAAAGCTCTGATTCATAAGAGAACAATAATATAGGCAACTTTATACACTTGAACTATGCAAATTGACTGGCTACATTTCACGCCTTGGACATCCCTGGTGGGCGGGCTTTTGATCGGCGTTGCCGCCGCACTTTTGTTTTTAAACAGCGGGCGAATTCTCGGCGTCACCGGCATTTTGGAAGGTGTGCTCCTTCCAAAATCGGGGGACACGCGTTGGCGAATCACCTTCCTGCTTGGCCTATTTTCAGCCCCGTGGGTCGCCAAACTTGTGCTGCCCTCCGACTGGTTGCACGTGCCACACATTGACGCGAGCTGGAGCTTGGTGGTTGTGGCCGGATTGCTGGTGGGCTTCGGTACGCGGTGGGGCACAGGCTGTACCAGCGGCCACGGCATTTGCGGCCTCAGCCGTTTGTCGCTGCGTTCGCTGATCGCCACCTTGTCTTTCATGAGCACGGGCTTTGTCACTGTGTTTCTCACACACCATGTTTTTTAAAAGGTCGGCGATGCAACGCGTGATTGAATTTGTATTGGGCCTCGCCTTTGGCATGGGCTTGTTAATCTCAGGCATGACCGACCCCGCCAAGGTGTTGGGCTTTTTGGATGTGTCTGGTTTATGGGACCCGTCTTTGGCATTCGTCATGGGCGGCGGTGTGATGGTGGGGTTGCTAGGGTTTGGCTTGGCCAAAAGAAAGCACGCCAGCTTGTCAGGCGCCCCCTTTCACTGGCCCACCATCACGCAGATCGACCGCCCCTTGGTATTGGGCAGCTTGATGTTTGGCGTGGGCTGGGGGCTGGCTGGTTTTTGTCCGGGTCCAGCCCTGGTGGCGATGGCTGCGGGCTATGACAAAGCCTTGGTATTTGTCATAGCGATGCTGATTGGCATGGTGTTGTTGGGTTGTTTCAAAAAAAGGGACAATTGAGGGTTTGAACGCCATCAAAGGATTTTTGTGAACCTCGCCAGCCTGCTCGAAACCTTCGGAGACCATTGGGTCTTAGCTATGGGGGGTGCCTGCGTTGGCCTGCTCTTCGGGTTCACCGCACAACGCTCTAAATTTTGCGCACGCGCCGCTGTGATTGAAGGTTGCGAAGGCACATGGGGTTCACGCTTCGCGGTCTGGATGCTGGGCTTTGCCGTCGCCATTTTGGCGGTGCAAACCATTGTGTTGCTTGGGTTTTTGAAGCCCGAAAGCTCTCGCCATTTGGGCGCACCCGGCAGCATCTCGGGTGCGGTCATCGGTGGCTTGATGTTTGGCATGGGCATGATCATGACGCGTGGCTGTGCCAGCCGTTTGTTGATTCTTTCGGCGAACGGCAATTTGCGCGCCCTGCTCTCCGGCCTCGTTTTTGCAGTCACCGTGCAGGCCTCTATCTCTGGTTTGTTGGCCCCCGCGCGTCAATGGGCGACCTCGTTGTGGATGGTGGAAGGCGGCCCTGATCGCAACTTGTTGAACCTCACATCAACATGGATGGGCTTGGTGGTGGGCGCCACCATTGGCGTGGTGGCACTGTGGCGTCTGCGCCGTAGCGAGAACACCAGCAACACTTGGCCTTGGGCCGGGGCTTACGTCGGCTTGTCCATTGCATTGGGCTGGGGTTTGACCCAGCTGGTAGCCAGCGTGTCGTTTGAACCAGTTGCCGTGCAAAGCCTGAGCTTCAGCTCTCCCTCTGCCGAATGGCTGATGCGCACCTTATCCACCGCGACAGCGCCTCAATTCGGCTTTGATGCCGGTTTGTTGCCTGGGGTGTTTGTGGGTTCGTTGGTGGCCAGCGTGATGTTTGGTGAATTCAAGTTTGAAGGCTTTCAAACAGAAAACAAGCTGGGCCATTACCTGACAGGCGCTGTGCTGATGGGCTTTGGCGCTGTCATGGCGGGCGGTTGCACCGTGGGCTCAGGTATGAGCGGTGGTGCGATTTTCTCGAACACCGCGTGGCTCACCCTGCTCTCCATCATCATGGGTGCTGCGTTGACTTACAAAGCCCTCAAGTCCATCAGCAGCTCCCTCTGAAGCAAATGACTCAGCAGCGCAGCAGGCTGCGTTGCCGTCTTTGGCACCGAGCTTGCGCAAGATGATGGCCATGGGGCAAAAGTTGGTGAACCCAAACTGAAACAAGTTCAGGCCAACGAAAGCTGTGAAAGCCAAGGCCCAACGGCTCACGAACACGGGGCTTTCTTCCACACCCAGGGCCAGCGACACCATGATGAACAAGCCCGCGACGATGCGGATGTAACGTTCGACAGTCATTTCTTGTACGCCAGTTAAACAGCCGCAAAGCCGGGGTTAGGCAGCACGTCTTCGAGTTTGGGCGTGTTGAGCTTGCGCTTCGACACCTTGCCGCCGCTGGCTTTGAGCCACTGCTCGGCCACTTCCCAAATGGGCTTGAGGTTTTGGTGCTTGGCCTCTTCGGCCACAGGCGCCCAACCCGCCACTTTGTATTTTTTGTCGGCATCGATGAGCTTGCCTTTGAGGCGCATCTCACCAATGCGATTGCCCATTTTTTCGTTGGGACGACACACGTATTCCAGGCCTCCCACACGCACCATGTCTCCGCCTTGTTGGTAGTACGGGTCGGGGTTGAACAAGTTGTCGCAGACATCTTCCAAAATGGTTTTGATGGTCTCGCCTGTCATTTCAGACACGGTGGCATATGAATAAGTGGTGGCCGTCATGTCCATCAACCACTCACGTGTGATGGCTTGGCCTGGCAACAGCGAGGTGCCCCAACGGAAGCCGGGAGAAAACGCCATGTCGGCCCCTTGCACATCCATGAGTGCATCGAGCAACAACTGGTCGCCCGTGCCGTTGAAGTTGCCACGGCGGTACAGCGTGCCTTCGGTGATGGCCAAAGTTTCGTTCAGCTTGGCTTCGTACGGTGCGCGAATTTTGGTGATGAGCGCTTCCATCTCTTTGTCCGCAGGCAACATATTGGAGAAGATGGGCAACAGCTTGTAACGGAAGTCGGTGATCTTTTTGTTCTTCACTTCGAAGTCGAGCACGCCCAAGAACTTGCCGTTCGAGCCTGCGTTGGTGACGATGGTTTTGCCGCCCTTGTTGTTGACCAAGGTGGCCACAGGCATGCCGTCGTGGGTGTGGCCGCCCATGATGGCGTCGATGCCGCTGACGCGACTGGCCATTTTCAAATCCACGTCCATGCCGTTGTGTGACAGCACGACGACAACCTGCGCCCCTTTGGCACGGGCTTCGTCGACCATCTTTTGCATGTTTTCGTCTTGAATGCCAAAGGCCCAATCCGCCACCATGTAGCGTGGGTTGGCAATGGGGGTATAGGGGAAGGCTTGGCCAATGATGGCGCAAGACACGCCGTTCATTTCGCGAATCACGTAGGGCTTGAACACCTGATCACCAAAGTCTTGGGTCTTGATGTTTTGCGCCACAAAGTCGACTTTGCCTGCAAAGTCTTTGTTGACGATTTCTTGCACGCGGTCCATGCCATAGGTGAACTCCCAATGGCCGGTCATCACATCTACGCCGAGTAATTTACAAGCATCCACCATGTCTTGGCCGTTGGTCCACAACGAGGTGGCCGAACCTTGCCAAGTGTCGCCACCGTCGAGCAGCAAAGCACCGGGGCGCGTGGCTTTGAGGCGCTTTACCAAGGTGGCCAAATGCGAGAAACCTCCCACTTTGCCGAAGCGTTTGGCAGCTACTTCAAAGTTCAAGTAGCTCATGCCATAGGCCTCAGCGCTACCAGGGCGCACGCCAGCCGTTTGAAGCAAATGCTCGCCCACCAAGTGAGGCAACTGGCCTTTCATGGTGCCGATGCCTAGGTTGACACTGGGCTCTCGAAAGTAAATGGGCTTCAACTGTGCGTGACAGTCGGTCATGTGCAGAAACGACACTTGGCCAAACTTAGGAATGTCGTACAAGCCCTTGGCCGCCACGCTGGCATCGGCTTGGGCAAAAGCATTCATATTGAGGCCAGCCATCGAGCCAGCGCCCATGACTTGCATGAATTCGCGTTTGGTTAAGTTCATATCAGTACCTACTTATTTAACTTGCGTAAAAAAGCCGCAGATGACAAGCTCATGCTGCGGCTCTTCAAGAAATTACTTATTGACAGGCGACGCGGGGTCGAGCAACAGAGCCATCACGTGTTTGATTTGCGTTTCGGTCAGGATGCCCTTGTGCGCAAAGCGCGGCATGTTGGAACACGCGTTGTAAGCGCGTGCATTTTGAATCTTGCCCCAGGTGTACTCCACGATGGGTTTGGACTCGGCGCTGTTAGGGTTGGTCACGCCGCGCATCTTGCCGTAGTTGTACAGACTGGGGCCGAGTGTGCCGAAGGACAACTCTTCCTTGCTGATTTGGTGGCAGTTGTAGCAATTGCCGCCATTCGCAGAGTCCGCCTTGTCGGTCCACGTTTTACCTGCACCGCTTTGTGCAACTTTTTCGCCTTCTTTGAAGTCACCCAAATACTTGCCATCGGCTGGAGCTTTGATGGTTGTCATGTTGCGTGCTTCGATGGCCTCCGCCACTTTGGCATCCAAGGCCACGCCGGTGCGGTCAGCTTCAGCGCACAAACGGTTGTCTTCGTCTGGGTTCAAGCGGTCCAGCTGGGCTTGTCCTTGGGCGCGGAATGAGCGGCCCAAGATATCTTGGGTGAGTTTGTCGAGGTCGGCGCTTGTGGGCATGGGTGCCGCACAGGCAGTGAGCAAGGCCACAGCGACCGCGCTCAAAGCAATGGAATAGTTACGGTTCATGATGTGTTGTCCTTATCGCTTGATGGCTGGAGCAGTGGCCTCGCCACCTTTGCCGTTCACACCCATGTACACGCCCAAGGCGATGGTGGCTTCGCTGCCAAACAAGGGGTAAGGGAACCGCTGTTGACGGTAGCAATCGTTCAAACGCAGTTGCGTGCCCCACATCTGGCCGTTGGACACGCGGTAAGCGGGCCAAGCACCAAAGCCGTTGCCAGCGCCTGGGTTTTTGGTGAGGTTGGGCAAGTCTTGCAAACGGATGCGTTTGTCGTCTTGGCCGTGGCAGGTGGCACAAGCAAAGTCATGTGAGCCGCCGCGCATGAAGAACAAACGCTTGCCAACTTCATACATCTTGCGTTCTTCCACGTGACCTTGTGGCAAATTGAATTTCAAGCCTTTGGATTCCGCAGAAACCCAAGTGGCTAATGCGGTGACGTTGCTTTGCTCGCCTTGGCCGAAGGGCGTCTTGGCAATTTCTTCACCATTGAAACCTTGCAACTCTTGCATGCAAGTGACCAAACGCGATTCGAGGTCTTGCACACGCCCGGTGTCGGAGAAGTAACGGGGCAACTCAACCCAAGCGCCTTTGACCACGCCAGCGCCTTTGCCTAAATCGCAACGTTCAAGCGATACGTTTTTAGGACCGCGCTTTTGTTTCCACAGGTCTTCGCCTTTGGCTTCAAACAATTCAGCAGGGTTGCCGTCTTGCAACATCGCGCGGTATTCCGCGATGCTGTCACTGGACGATTTTTGGGCGAACGCAGCGGCGGACAAGCCGATGAGCCCTAAAGCAAATACTAATTTCTTCATTCGTGTCTCCACTGCGTTCACTGTGATTACGAAACGGTAGCTTCGTCAGAGCGTGAGTCGCCCTTGTTGTCTTTCCAGGTGATGCCCACTTTGTCACCGGCTTTGGCGCCTTTGATGGTGAACTGCAAGAACGGGTTCTTAGACACGGCGGGGCCCCATTCGGCGGTCATGACCACTTTGCCATTCAAGGTGGCGGTCACGTCTTGGATGTGCCAAGCGGGAATGATTTTTCCGTTGCCGTCTTTGCGTTGACCGGATTCCATTTCGTGGCTCATCAAGACACGGATGGTGGCTTTGTCGCCAGCTGCTTGGGCGCGAATGCGCATTGGATCTGCCATTTTGTTTCTCCTGAAATGTTTGAATTAGCCGCCGCAGCCGCCGAGTGTCACTTTGACTTCTTTCTTCGCGAAAAAAGCTTTGCCATCGTTGGTGATCGCTACGGCGTAAA
>CANCGU010000065.1 GCA_947377705.1 Comamonadaceae bacterium | reverse complement strand
ACACCCGAAGCCACCTTGGCCGTGGCCCACAAAGAAATGCCCGGCTTTGGCGAACAAATGCGCCAAGTGAGTTTGAAGTTTGTGCCCACCGCCATCCTGTCGCGCCAAGTGGCGGTGATTCGGGATGAATGCCTCATCATCAATTTGCCTGGCCAACCCAAATCCATTCAAGAAACCTTAGGTGGATTGAAAAATGCAGAAGGCCAACAAGTGGTGGACGGTGTGTTTGCCGCCGTGCCCTATTGCATCGACTTGATCGGTGGGCCGTATATGGAAACGCGTGATGCGTTTTGCAAAGGCTGGCGGCCTAAAACCGCGTTGAAATCCAAGCGCGTTTAACGCAACGCTTTTTTATTTTTCAAGGGGTGCATCGCCGATCTGTTGCACGATGGGCTCTGCGCCCGACATGTCAAAGTAAATACCGTCAAAAAATATTTTGAGCATCGGCAAGTCCTGGCCCGCAGCCTTGCGACTGGGCATGAACCGCAGAACCTCGAACACGTAGTGGTTCAAGGTCGCCACAAACTTGTTGAAGTGCGGCATCTCCAAGTCGAACATGGGTTTGACAACAATCTGCCACTGCCCGGGCATCATGGAATCTTCGGCAATCGTCGCTTCACACACGATGTCACTGGTGAGGAGGCCATATTGCTCTAAATCAAAAGTGAACTGCCCTTCAAAGATCCCGACAGGATTCAAAGTTGCCCACAGGCGTTTCGGATACACATGCAAAAAGCGCATCATCAATCCAGCAATTGGTTGATACGAGCCGCCTCAAAGTGCTCTTGACGTGCAGCTTCTACCGGCACGCAATCCGGCTTGGATTGACCTGCTGAGAGCTGCTCAATGGCTTTCCAGAGCAATGCAATTTGGTGTTCCTGGGACGAGGCGTTGTCAATCAAACCGCGCATGGCTTGGCTGACAGGGTCGTCGTTTTGCGTCACGCCATAGGCCGAAAATCCCATCTTCGATGCGGCCTCTTCACGCTTGGCATCCGTTTCGGCTTGGATGATGCGTGCGGGGTTGCCCACCGCTGTGGCACCTGCGGGCACAGGTTTGGTCACCACGGCGTTGCTGCCCACCTTGGCCCCATCGCCCACGGTGAAGCCGCCCAACACTTTGGCGCCTGCACCAATCACCACGTCTTTGCCCAAGGTGGGGTGGCGCTTTTCGCCTTTGTAGAGAGCGGTGCCGCCCAAGGTCACGCCTTGGTAAATCGTGCAACCGTCGCCAATTTCGGCGGTTTCGCCCACCACCACGCCCATGGCATGGTCGAAAAACACGCGCTCGCCAATCTTGGCGGCGGGGTGAATTTCAATGCCGGTGAACCAGCGCGAGATGTGCGAAATAAAGCGGCCCAACCACTTGAGCCCTAAGTTCCAGCACCCGTGCGCTAGGCGGTGCAACAGCACCGCGTGTAACCCGGGGTAGCAAGTCAGCACTTCCCAGCGGCTGCGGGCGGCGGGGTCACGGTCCAAAATGCATTGAACGTCAGAGCGTAGGCGTGAGAACATAGTGACGCGATTATCGTTGCCCGTCAGTAACCTTGTTGGCCGCCTGCGACATGGCCTTGGCAATACCGCGCAAGATGTGGATTTCTTCTTGTGTGATCTGTGCGCGGTTGAACAGTTGGTTCAAACGGGGCATGAGTTTCTTGGGGGCCTCTGGGTCCAGAAAGCCAATGTCCGTGAGTGACTGTTGCCAATGGTCGAGCAAACCTGCGAGTTGTTGGGCATCGGCCAACGGCGTTGGCACTGACGATGCTGCGACTTGTGCAGTTTCAGCGCTCTCCACTGGCGGCAACATCGTGGCGAGTCCACCCAAAGCTTCCCGCCAGTCATACGCCAACACCTGCACCGCTGCGCCTAAGTTCAAAGACCCAAACTTCGGGTCGGTCGGAATGCTCAGGCAGGTGTGACAGCGGTAGACATCTTCGTTACGCATGCCAAAGCGCTCAGAGCCAAACAAAAAACCCACGCCAAAGTCGGCGTTTTGGCGGTGCTCGGCGGCAAGCGCAGCAAAGTGCGGGCGCGGCTCTAAGGTGGGCGGGCCAAAGTCACGCGGCGTCATGGCAGTGGCGCACAGGTGGTGCAAGCCGTCGATCGCTTCATCCAAAGTCGCCACCACGCGCGCGTTGGCCAGCACGTCTAGGGCGCCACTGGCACGTTGGATGGTTTCTTCGCGGCGCAGCACATTGTCCCAACGGGGCGCAACCAGCACCAAATCGGTGAATCCCATCACTTTCATGGCACGGGCCGTCGCGCCCACATTGCCGGCGTGGCTGGTGTTTATTAGGATGAAGCGGGTTTTCATGGGTGTTTTGTCAGTCTTCGCGCGTAAAATCTGCGCCATTGTCGCCGCCCGCATCGCCGGGCGTTCATCTTCGGCCTGTTTAGGTCAGCTCTTCACAAAATCTATGTCGTCCTCTTCTTCTGTACACCCCATGCTCAACGTGGCCGTCAAGGCTGCACGCGCCGCCGGCGCCATCATCAACCGCGCCGCGCTCGACGTGGAAGCGGTGCGTATTTCACAGAAGCAAGTGAACGACTTTGTGACCGAAGTTGATCAAAACAGCGAACGCGTCATCATCGAAACCCTCCTCACGGCCTACCCCGACCACGGCATCTTGGCCGAAGAGTCTGGCTCCACGCATGGCAACCCTAACGCCGACCACATTTGGATCATTGACCCGCTGGACGGCACCACCAACTTCATCCACGGCTTTCCCTACTACTGCGTGAGCATCGCCCTGCAAATGCAAGGCCGCTTAGAGCAAGCCGTCATTTACGACCCCACCCGCAACGACTTGTTCACCGCCACCAAAGGCCGTGGCGCGTTCATGAACGACCGCCGCATCCGCGTGAGCAAGCGCACCCGCTTGGAAGAGTGCTTGCTGGCCACGGGCTTCCCGTTCCGCCCGGGTGACGACTTCAACAAATACCTCAGCCTCATGGGCGATGTGATGCAACGCACCGCTGGCCTGCGTCGCCCTGGTGCTGCCGCGCTTGACTTGGCCTATGTGGCCGCGGGCTTCAGCGATGGTTTCTTTGAACTCGGCTTGAAGCCTTGGGACATGGCCGCAGGCGCTTTGCTCATCACCGAAGCCGGTGGCTTGGTGAGCAACTTCACAGGCGAAGGCCCCTACCTAGAGCACGAAGAATGCTTGGCCGCCTCCCCCCGCATCTATGCACAGCTGGTGCCCATCACGCAAAAGTACTCCAAGTTTGCAGGTGCCGACGACAAACGCGCCGCCAGCACAGCGGCCAAGACCTTGAGCCTGTCACGCCAAGCGCCAGACGCGCCGCTGTAACCCGTTCATCACTTTCTGGCAGGCACTGCGATGCGTGATTTGTCTGGGCACACCCCCATGATGCAGCAGTACTTGGGGCTCAAAGCTGAGCATCCCGAGACGCTGCTGTTTTACCGCATGGGCGACTTTTACGAGTTGTTCTTTGCCGATGCCGAGAAGGTCACGCGCCTGCTCGACATCACGCTCACGCAGCGTGGCCAGTCCAACGGCGAGCCCGTGGTGATGGCCGGTGTGCCGTTTCACTCCCTCGAAACCTATCTCTCACGCCTCATCAAGCTCGGCGAATCCGTGGCGATTTGCGAGCAAGTGGGCGATGTGGGTGCCAGCAAAGGCCCCGTCGAGCGCAAAGTGGTGCGCGTGGTCACCCCAGGCACGCTCACGGACAGCGCGTTGCTCAGCGACAAAACCGAAGCCTACGTATTAGCCATTCACCAAAGCGACCGTGCAGGCTGCGGCTTGGCATGGCTCAGCGTCACCCAAGGCTTGGTGCATTTGGCCGAATGCGACACGTCCGAGCTGCCCAACTGGATTGCGCGCGTGGCACCCAGCGAAATCATTTACAGCGCCGAGGTCAGCCCTGCGTTTGAACAACAGCTCAAAAACTTTTGCGCCCAACTGGGCCTGCCCACCCAAGTGCGCCCCGCGTTTCAGTTTGATGCCGCTTTGGGTGGGCGCAAGCTGCTGGAGCATTTGCAAGCCGCGTCGCTCAATGCCTGGAATGCACAAGACGTGGTGCAAGCGCACGCTGCTGCTGCCGCACTGCTGGCCTACGCCGAACACACCCAAGGCCGCGCCCTCACCCATGTGCACGGCGTGTACGTGGCGCGCAACGATGCGCTGATTGACCTGCCCCTCACCACCCGCCGCAACCTAGAGCTGACCCAAACACTGCGCGGCGAAGACTCGCCCACCTTGTTCTCGTTGCTCGACACCTGCATGACGGGCATGGGCAGCCGCCAGTTGAAAAACTGGCTGCTCTCGCCCGAGCGCGACCGCAGCCAAGCCATGCACCGCTTGGCTGCTATTGAAGCGCTGCAAGACCACCGCACCCAAAGCTACAAAGTGCTGCGTGAAGCCCTCAAGGGCTCGGGCGATGTGCAGCGCATCAGCGCCCGCGTATCGCTTCGCCAAGTGCGTCCGCGTGAGTTGGTGTCCTTGGGTCAAGCGCTACAAAAAGCGCTGCGCATTCAGCCGCTGATTCCTATCGCCTCAGAAGCGAGGGCGGTGGAGCGCTCTGCGAAGGTCAAGGAGGAGCTCGCGCAGCGAGCGGGGGACACGCAGCAGAGCGCTCTGCCGCCCTCGCTTCTGTCGCCCACGTTGCTGGTGCAGATCGCCCAACGTATGTGCGTGCCGCCCGAATGCGGTGCATTGCTGGAACGCGCCTTGCTGCCTGAACCCGCCGTCTTGGTGCGCGATGGTGGTGTGATCGGCCACGGCTACGACGCAGACCTTGATGAACTGCGCGCCATCCAAAACAACTGCGACGGTTTCTTACTCGAACTCGAAGCCCGCGAACGCGAGCGCACCGGCATTGCCAACTTGCGCGTGCAGTTCAACAAGGTGCATGGCTTTTACATCGAGGTCACGCAAGGCCAAGTCGACAAAGTGCCGGCCGACTACACGCGCCGTCAAACCTTGAAAAATGCCGAGCGCTTCATCACGCCTGAGCTCAAAGCTTTTGAAGACAAAGCCCTCAGCGCCCAAGAACGCGCCCTGGCCCGCGAGAAGTTTTTGTTCGAGCAACTGCTGGATACCTTGCAGCCGTTTGTGCCCGCCCTCACCCGGCTGGCCCAAGCCGTGGCCACGCTGGACGCCCTGTGTGCCTTGGCCGAACGCTCGCTCACGCTGGGCTGGTGTGCGCCTGAGTTTGTAAAAACACCGTGCATCGACATCACGCAAGGCCGCCACCCCGTGGTGGAAGCCCGCTTGGCCGAAACGCATGGCGTGGTGGCTGGCGGCGCTGCCAAAACCTTCATTGCCAACGACACGCGGCTGGGCCATCTGCACCGCATGCAAGTCATCACCGGCCCCAACATGGGCGGTAAGTCGACCTACATGCGCCAAGTGGCCCTCATCGTGTTGCTAGCCAGCATGGGCAGCCATGTGCCCGCCACGGCGTGCCGCTTAGGCCCGATTGATGCGATTCACACCCGCATTGGCGCGGCCGACGATTTGGCCAACGCGCAATCGACTTTCATGCTGGAGATGACCGAGGCCGCACAAATCTTGCACGCGGCCACGCCACACAGCTTGGTGTTGATGGACGAGATTGGCCGCGGCACATCGACCTTCGACGGCTTAGCCTTGGCCAGCGGCATTGCCACACACTTGCACGACAAGACCCAAGCCTTCACGCTGTTTGCCACGCATTACTTTGAACTCACCGAGTTCCCTGCCAACCACCGCGCTGCGGTGAACGTGCATGTGAGCGCGGCTGAATCGGGCACCAGTATTGTGTTCTTGCACGAAATTCAACCTGGCCCTGCCAGCCGCAGCTACGGCATACAAGTGGCCCGCTTAGCTGGCATGCCTTCTGCTGTACTTAGCCATGCCCGCCATGCTTTGGCCTCGCTCGAAGCGGGGGCTGATGCATCGAAGGTACAAGTCGACCTCTTCGCGCCACCGCCGTTGCAAGACGATGTGGGCCCCAGCCCACTGCAAGCCAAGCTGGCTGAGATCGACCCCGACAAACTCAGTCCACGCGATGCGTTGGACGCCCTGTATCAACTGAAGAAACTTTTATGACCTACTGCGTCGGCATCAAACTCAAAGCAGGCCTCGTCTTCTTGTCCGACTCGCGCACCAACGCGGGTCTAGACCAAATCAGCACCTTCCGCAAAATGATCGTGTACGAGAAGCCGGGCGACCGCTTCATGGTGTTGTTGTCGGCAGGCAATTTGTCCATCTCGCAATCGGTGCGTGAGATTTTGCAAATCGAAAAACTCAAAGACACACCAGAGAGCGAACCCATCACCATCTGGAACGCCAAGAGCATGTTTGATGCGGTGCGCGTCTTGGGTGCGGCCATTCGCCGTGTGCACGAGCGCGATGCAGCAGCCCTCAAAGCCTCGGGTGTGGACTTCAATGTGTCGCTCATCTTTGGCGGGCAAATCGCGGGCGAAGGCATGCGTTTGTTTCAGGTGTACTCACCCGGCAACTTCATCGAAGCCACGGCTGAAACGCCTTACTTTCAAATTGGCGAATCCAAATACGGCAAGCCGGTGCTCGACCGCGTGTTACACCCCGACACCCCGCTGGACGAAGCCGCCAAGTGCGCACTGGTGTCGATGGACTCCACCCTCAAATCCAACCTCTCGGTCGGCCTGCCACTCGACATGGTGGTGTATGAAGCAGACAAGTTTGAGAGCGACAAAGTGGTGTGCATCGACGAGAACAACCCCTACTTCCAAATGATGCACAACACTTGGGGCGTCAAACTGCGCGAAGTGTTTGATGGCATCGACGACCCCGTTTGGAACGGTGCAGCCACGGCCACGCCGCTGCTGCAACCCGCACAGCGCGTGCAAGCCCTGAAGAAAATTCAAACCCCAGACGACAAACTCATTTGAACGGCATGACACAACCGCTCATCGTTTTCTCACACGGCAACAGTTTTCCCGCTTGCACCTACCGCGTCATGCTCGACGCCATTCGCGCACGCGGCTTTCGCGTCGAAGCGGTGGACAAATTTGGGCACGACCCACGCTACCCCGTCACCGACAACTGGCCGCACTTGGTGCAGCAACTCACCGACTTCGCCACGCCTTTCACAACGCAAGGGCCGGTGTTTTTGGTGGGCCATTCCTTAGGCGGCATCCTCAGCATGATGGTGGCAGCCAAACACCCCGAGCTGGTGCGCGGTGTGGTGCTGCTGGACTCGCCCATGCTAGGCGGCTGGAAAGCCAAGTTGCTCAAAGTGGGTAAGCGTGTGCCCGGTGCAGAGGCCTTCTCGCCTGCTGCCATCAGCCGCAAGCGCCGCACCAGCTGGGCCAGTGAAGCCGACGTGCTGGAACACTTTCAACACAAAAAAGTGTTTGCCAAGTGGCACCCACAAGTGCTGCAAGACTATGTGAAGTACGGCACGCACGACGAGCCAACCGCACACGGCACACGCCGCGTGCTGAGCTTTGACCGCGACGTAGAAAGCGCCATCTACAACGGCCTGCCCGACCACCTAGAAACGTACTTCAAACGCCACCCCCTCCAATGCAAAGCCGCCTTGATAGGTGGCTTGCAATCGCGTGAGTTGAAACAAGTGGGCCTAGATTTCAGCCGTCGCGTCACGCATGGGCGTGTGATGAAGATCGATGGCACGCATCTGTTTCCGATGGAGCATCCGTTGGTGGCAGCGGCGGCTGTAGAAACCGCGCTGCTGAACTTGATGGGCTAATTAAGCCGCCCAAGTCACTGTGCCGGTCCACGCCGTGACCAACACCACGATGCCAAACACAATGCGATACCAAGCAAATGGAATGAAGCTGTGGCTGGCGATGTAGCGCAGCAACCAACGCACACACACCCATGCGCTGATGAATGAGAACACCAAGCCCACGGCAAACACAGGCGCATCGGTCAAGCTGAGCAGCTCGCGTTCTTTGTAAAGACTGTACGCACCCGCGCCAATGAGCGTCGGGATGGCCAAGTAAAACGAAAAGTCTGTGGCCGCTTTGCGCGACAAGCCCAACAACATGCCACCAATGATGGTGGCACCGCTGCGGCTGGTGCCGGGAATCATGGCCAAACATTGCACCAAGCCTACTTTCAAGGCGTCTAGTGGTGACATCGCTTCCACGGTTTCAATGCGCGCAGGCTCAATGGCTGGCTCTGCTTCACCTTCAGGCTTGGCACGCCCCCAACCTTCGGCCCACAAAATAATGAAGCCGCCAACGATGAACGTGCTGGCCACCACCGTGGGCGTGAACAAATGCGCTTTGATGAACTTGCCAAACAACAAGCCCAACACAACGGCGGGCACAAAGGCGATGAACACGTTCAATGCAAAGCGGCGGGCCTCGACCTGCGTAGGCAACGCCACCACGGTGCTGAAAATCTTTTGCCAATACACGATGATCACGGCAAAGATGGCGCCGGTTTGAATGGCGATGTCAAACACCTTGGCCTTGTCGTCATCCATGCCCAACAAAGCGCCCGCCAAAATCAAATGACCGGTCGATGAAATAGGCAAAAACTCGGTCAAACCTTCGACCACGCCCATCACGGCGGCTTTGAGCAACACAACGATATCCATACAACTCCTTTAACTCTCGCAATTATCGAGGGTACAGATCAGCCCCAAGCAGCGAAGTCAATGAAGCCTTGTTCAACGTTGGTGTGAATCAACTTGACGCGTAAAAGTTCACCCACGTCATGGTCAGAGTTATAGGAGGTGAGCATGCCTTCAACCGGTGGAGAAAAAACACGTACCCAAATGCCGCTGGACGTTTTGCCCGTGACCACGGCCTCAAACACTTGACCGATGTGGCCCGCGAGCATCAAGGCCGATTCGGATTTGCGCATGCGTCGTTCCACTTTGCGTGCCGCATCTTCTTGCTGGGTGCAGTGCAAAGCCAGCGACTCTAATTCGCCGCTGCTGTAAGGCGCAGGCGCATCCATCAACACGCTTTTGATCATGCGCTGCGTGACCAAGTCGGGGTAACGCCGGTTGGGGGCAGTGGAGTGGGTGTAGTCGCGCACGGACAAACCAAAGTGGCCAATGGCTTCGCTGTTGGCGCGCTCCACCACATACTCGCCCGAGCCCATCAGCTTGACGACGATCAACGACAAATCCGGGAAGCGCAAAGGGTCCGCTTTGTGGCGCTTGGCCAAGAAGGCTTCTAAGGCAGACGAATCGGGCTCGGCTGGCAAATGTTCGTCGTAGGTGGCAGCCAAGGTCACGATGCGTTGCCAACGCTCTGGCGAGCGCACCACGCGGCGCAAGGACGCGTGTCCGTGATGCGCTAAAAATTGGGCCGTACAGGTGTTGGCGGCAATCATGAACTCTTCAATCAATTGCCGTGCACGGTTTTGTATTTGCTGGCGAATCGCCACCACCCGCTCCCCTTCAAACACGGCATGGGGTTGCAAGGTTTCAAACTCCAACGAACCGTGGTCGTGTCGGCGCACACGCAGGCTCTGAGCCACCGCGTCTTGCAACAGCAATTGTTCCGCCATGCCATGCACTGCTTGTGCAGCATCGGGCAAAGCCTCGTCGCCTTCAATCCAATCAGAAATCGCGTCATAAGCCAGCTTGGCTTTGTTGTGCACCTTGGCGCGGTAAAGCTGGCTATGGGTCACCTCGGCATCTGAATTGATGACCATTTCCACCACCACCGCCAAACGTTCTTGGTGCGGGTTGAGCGAGGTGAGATCGGTACACAAACGATCTGGCAGCATGGGAAAAATGCGCGTCGAGGTGTACACCGAGGTGGTGTTGTGTTTGGCATGCGCGTCGAGGGCTGAGCCTTTGGACACCAACACGTCCACATCGGCCACGGCCACCCAAACTTTGGTTTGGCCATCCGCTTGCTTTTCTGCCACGGTGAGTTGGTCTAGATCGCGTGAGTCATCGTTGTCGATAGAGCACCACAACCAAGTGGTCATGTCCACCACGCGTGAATCGGTGTCTTGCCCCGCGTGCGCAATGGCCTTCAACTCTTGCAAAGCTGCCCGAGAAAACTCGGGCTCTAAGCCACGCTCAATCATGGCTTGCCCCGCAATCAGCGACAAATCAGAACGACCTAAAAAGTGTTTGTAACCCATAGCACGAATGTAGCCGGTGGCGGCGGGCGTATCATGGCCATTGTGATGTCCTTGATAAAAAACCTACGCGCTTACCGCACCCAAATTTTCATCGCTTGCGTGGCCCTAGCCCTAGCCATCTGGCTAGGGCTGAATCTATGGATGGGGCCGAAAACTCCCGTTGCCGTAGTCGTCCAACGTGACTTTGTGCAAACCGTGGTCGCCAGTGGCCACATCGAGAGCCCCCACCGTGTGGATTTGGGCGTGCAAATCACTGGCACCGTCAAAGCTGTGCCGGTGAGCGAAGGCCAAACTGTCGTGGCTGCGCAGCCTTTGATTGAACTCGAAGATGCCGAGCTGGTGGCCAGCGCGCGGCAAGCTGAGTCAGCCGTCGCCCAAGCACAAGCCAAGCTGCGCCAGTTGCGCGAAGTGCAAGCCCCCTTGGCGGAGCAAACCATGCGTCAAGCACAAGTGAACCAAGACACTGCTACGCGCGCCTTGCAACGCACCCAAGAGTTGTTTAGCAAAGGTTTCATCGGTCAAGCGGCCTTGGATGAAGCCACGCGCGCCGAACAGGTGATGCGCGCACAACTCAAAATAACCCAACAACAACTCAGCAGTACGCGCACTGGCGGCAGCGACATGGCGGTGGCAGAGACGGCCTTGTCACAAGCCCAAGCAGGTGCCGAGCTGGCACGCGCCCGACTTCGCTACAGCAAAGTATTGGCGCCTGCCGCTGGCACACTGATTGCCCGCAACGTCGAACCTGGCGATGCCGTGCAAGCAGGCAAGGTGTTGATGGTGCTCTCGCCCGAGGGGGAGACACAGGTGGTGGTGCAAATTGATGAGAAGCATTTGAACTTGCTCAAAGTGGGGCAAACCGCATCGGTTTCGTCAGATGCCTACCCCGACCAACGCTTCACCGCCGAGCTGATGTACATCAACCCTGGCGTGGATGCCCAACGCGGCTCTGTGGAGGTCAAGTTACGCGTCGCACAACCACCCGTGTATTTAAGGCAAGACATGACGGTATCGGTCGACATTGAAGTCGCCAAGCGCAGCCAAGCCGTGTTGGTGCCCACCGAAGCCGTCCACAACCTAGACAACCCTGAGCCTTGGGTGATGAAGGTGGTCAATGGCAAAGCCGTTCGCACGCCCATTCGCCTTGGCCTGCGCAGCCAAGGCATGTGTGAAGTGCTGGAGGGGCTGGTTGCCAACGACCAAGTGTTGGCGACAGCCGTCCTGCCTGTGAATGACAAAGCCCGCGTGCGGCCCGTCTCCAACCTTGTGGCGAAATGAGCGACGGCACACAGATGCAACCCAGCCGCCAGCCACTGCCTCGCTGGATGCCGTTTGAATGGTTGGTGGCGCTGCGTTTTTTACGGGAAGGTCGGGTACAAACCCTTTTCATCATCGGCGGCGTGGCCATTGGGGTGGGCGTGATCGTATTCATGTCGGCCTTGCTCAGCGGCTTGCAAACCAACTTTGTGAAGCGCGTGTTGACAGGCCAAGCCCATATTCAATTGCTACCGCCCAAAGAAACGGCGCGTGCGCTGCGCAACGCCGACCCATTGACGGTGGAAGGCAGCATCATGCAGCCGCC
>CANCGU010000064.1 GCA_947377705.1 Comamonadaceae bacterium | reverse complement strand
GAGGTGGTGTGAGAAAAAAGGGTACTGGCTGGGTGCGTAGCGTGTCGCTGCGCGACGCACACGGCGAGACTCAAATCAGACGACTACACATGTAGAACTGTACGAAAAAGGCTTGTGGACGCGGGTTCAAATCCCGCCAGCTCCACCATCACTCCCTCCAAGGGCGTTTACTGAAATCCGGTAAACGCCCTTTTTCTTTGTAAATCAACGGTTTAGCCTCCGGTAACGTGCATAGAGGTGCATTGACAGCCAAGGCAAAGCGGGGGAATAATCGGGGGAACAAAACGGGGGTAAGCCTATTTTGGGGGTACTTGTTCCCCCGTTCCCCCGCGCAACCCAAGAGGAGCCGCCCGCCATGCTGACCGATGCCGAATGTAGAAACGCAGTTTGCCCACCTGAGAAAAAGCGCCAGCGGCTTGCTTGCTCCGGTGGCCTTTACCTTGAAATAAGCCCGGGCGGTTCAAAGCGCTGGTTTTGGAAATACCGCAAGGACAGCAAAGAGTTCCGCATGGCCTTGGGCAGTTATCCCGATGTAGGGCCAAAGGATGCCCGCAAGGCGAGAGACATAGCCAAGGGGCACAAAACCGGGGGCGCAAATCCGGTGCTGATTCGCAAGGCCGAAAAAATGAAGGCTGGCAACCCGGAGGGGGACACCTTCAAAGCTATGGCCGTGGAGTGGTTCGCCCTGCAAGCGCCAAACTGGAGCGCCAGCCATGCCACACGAACAAACCGCAACCTAGAAAAAGACCTTTTCCCGGTGATCGGGGCCAAGGCTATGACCGACATTCACCCTATGGAACTGCTGGCGGCGGTTCAAAAGGTGGAGGAGCGCGGTTCGCTTGAGGCTGCAAAGCGTGTGCTTGATACGGCAAGCCAAGTTTTCAAGCATTGGCTACCGATGGCCCCGCCCCAATATCGCAACATCACGGAGGGCTTGAAGGCCCGGCTCACCCCAAGAGTAAAAGGGCACTTCCCGGCCATCACGGAGCCGCGCCGGTTTGGTGAATTGATGCGATCAATACGCGCCTACAAAGGTGGGCCGCTAGTGAGGGCGGCGCTGCAACTGGCCCCGTTGCTTTACCAACGCCCAGGCAATTTACGGGCGATGGAGTGGGCCGAACTTGATTTTGAATCGGCACTGTGGACGATACCAAGCGCCAAGATGAAGCGCACGGTCAAAGACAAAGAAAACGGCCTTCCCCATGTGGTGCCATTGCCAACCCAAGCAATTGAAATACTGCAAAGCCTGCAACCGCTGACAGGCGGCGGGGTCTACGTTTTCCCCGGCGAACGCAGCCATGATCGCCCCTTGAGTGATAACTCTGTGAGAAGCGCCCTTTATGCCTTGGGGTTTGGAAAGGAACAGTCGTGGCACGGTTTCAGGGCAAGCGCCCGGACGATGCTGGTTGACGAATTGGACGCTGATCACCTAGCCATTGAAGCCAACTTAGCCCATGCGGTGAAAGATTCCAACGGGCGAAGCTACAACCGGACGCAGTACATCAAGAAGCGATTTGAACAGGTGCAGCTATGGGCTGATTACGTGGACAAGCTGGCTGCTGGCAACGTGGTGAACTTGGCTGAACACAAAGCCGCCTAGGGGTGCGGACAGCCCAAGCGCCAGCAAGAACCGCCCACCGAGGCGGTTTTTTTACGCCCGCATGAAGTGCTTTTACGATTTTGCCGCCTGCTATTTCTGCAAATCACTGGGGACATGGGGACAAATTGGCAAGAACCTAGGATTTATGAGGCTTGCAAGGCTTTGAAGGTGTGGGGACAAATCGGGGACAAAAAGGGGGCAAAGTGGGGACATATAAAAGAATGAGAAAAACAATTCATTCATATATAAACCCCTTTTCCCTTGCCGTTGCCCGCCTTTGCTTGGTGCTTTGCCTTTATCGCCCGCCAGTGGATGCCCCCGGAAATGGCCGCGAAGTGCCTCCCCGCTGGCCCCTTCTCAGGGCCGAACCGCTGGCCGCTTCGCAGCCGCAAAAACGCCGGGCTGTGGATAACTTCGTTAGCGTGACAGATACGACAGATGCACAATTTTTAGGCGTTTCAAGCCAAGAACGTAAACTATTGAATTCATTAGGAAATTCAGTAAGTGTGCAAAAAGTTGCCCACAATGCACACTATATACAACAGGCATTATGTAAACTAATGTGCATTTAATATACAGATTAGCACACTATTTCACTTTTACGCTAGAATTTCAACACCACAAAAAAGGGGGTTCTATGACGTTTGAAGAATTCGATGCGGCCTTGGTTGCACTTGGCTGGAAGATTGCCGATTTTTGCAGGGCAACCGGGCTACACCGGAACACCCCGCAACGCTGGCGGCGTGAGGGAATGGAGATTCCCGGGTGGGTGCCAAAGCACTTGGGGCTGTTGCTGGACTTGCAGCGCCTGCACGCGGCCCACCTTGTCCCGCCAAAGCCTGAGGCTGGCGAATCTTGAAAGGGTATTTATGAGCAACGAAAAGCAAAAGGGAACAAAACCAACACCGAAGCGAAGTGGACGCATGAAGTTGGTAGATGAAAAGTTCAAGGCCGAACCCAATTCAAGGGATGAACTAGAACTAGATTTAATTGATGCCGCGATGAATATGGATCGCTATTCTCAGGAAGCGTTTGGGCAGATAAAAACGCTTGCAGCATTTGCGACTGCTTGCCTTGATAAGACGCCAACATCAACCACATTGGATGCGCTTATGGATGCCCTCGCTTTGATCAAAGTCGTTGCAGATGACACGGCAAATCTAATCAACGTCACGGCGGAGGGTGTGAACGCTAATTTCAAAGATGAAGCCCGCGAAAGACGCTACCGCGCTTGGCGAAACGGACTGATAAGCGCGGGTGCTGAAAGCAATTCTTGAGAGGCATTTATGCGCAGTAAAAAAGAAACACGCCTAACCGTTGATGCGATTGTGTTTGACACGCTGGATAACTGGGGAGAGTGGCAAGAAAACGCGCACTTAAGCGGGTGCGCCAGCATTTATCAAGTCTTAGCCATCATGCTTTGGTGCCGGGTTAACGAATCGCCCACAATGATCAAACAGGACGAATCAGCCTTTGTACTTGCATGGGCCGAAAAAATCAAAGAGGCAACAGCTACGCGGGCTGCTACTTTGGGGGTAAGCCCGGCTTTTAGATTTTTAACCCCACTCGACCAAGTAACCCGCATAGAACCTACTGATCGCCGGGCGATCAAAACGCTAGACGGGTGGGTAATCAACTGGCGACAGGTTGACGAATGGCTTTACGACCAAGGCTATTCAAAACTATGCGCCTATTTTTTCGAGTGCGCCACACAAAACACCCAAGCCAAAGAGGAATGGACAGCGGAAAGGCTACGGACAAGACGGGCGCAATTAGAGGGCGATGGACGCGGGCGACCTATGCAGCGCCTTGAGGCCGAATCCGGCATGAAACGGAAGACTATCGTTAATTGGATCAATAAAGAAGATAAAGAATTAAATGCCGCCTCAAAACGGACAGCACACCCCTTCGGTGGATTGGGTAAAAGGGCCTAGCCCTTGTTTTAAGTTGCCGGGTTATTGCCGGGCACTGTTCTAAAAGCTATGCCCTATGCGGCTTTGCAGCCCGGCAGGTTGCCGCCCTAGTTCGGCAATATTGCCGCCTTCATTATTCCTTTCCAGCACAACAAAGCCATCCCGGCCCCGTGTGCAGCCCAATGGAAAAGGAACCCATAAATGAACGCAGAACCCCAAGCGCCAGCCCTGCAACTGGCGCACTCAGCCAAACCCGTAACACCCCGCGATCGCTTCATTCGGTTGCCTGCTGTGGAGCTTGCAACAGGCTTCAAAAAATCAACGCTATACGGCTGGATTAAAGAGGGCAAGTTCCCGCCCCCTATCCAAATTGGCCGCGCTTCGGTGTGGCCCGAATCATCCATTTTTCAATGGGTGCAAGACCGGATAAGCGAGGCCAAAAAATGAACGGCCAAAACGTAAACAAAGATTCATCCCCGTTGATTGATGAAGTGTCAGACGCAGCGGATCGGTATTTTCACGAAGCCCTAACAAATTTTGACGCTTACGCACCTTCGTGCAGTGTGCCAATTTCAATAGCGGGCTACATGCTCTGCTGTGCGCTGATTCATGCGGCGCATACCAACGCGCAAAAACAAGAGCGATCCCCTTCGCGTTGTCGTGCGACCCGCGCCCCCGTGGTTCCTAACCCTGCAAGCGGTGCCAGCGATGAAAACCCCAAAACCTGAAACCCGGCCACGGGATGCAACGGCGCTGCTGTTGCGTCAAGGCTTGGCCGTGGTGGAGGGCGTGCATATGGGCTCGCCTTGTAAAAAAGTGATCCAAGTTTGGCGGCGCAAATACAAAGCGCCAGCCTTTGCACAACGTCACCCAATGCGGAGCTAATGCAACCAATGACAAAGAAAAGTTCACCACCATGAATCACCACACACACGAATCAATCAGGCAAGCACTTGCCTACATACCCGCCAACTTGCCCCGCGATGAATGGGCACGGGTGGGCATGGCGATCAAATCAGAATTCCCCGATGAAGGCGGCTTCGATCTGTTTTTTGAATGGTCTTCAACCGCGCCAGACTTTAAGGGCGGCGATTGCCGGGCGGCTTGGAAGTCATTCAAAGTGGGCGGCGCTGTTTCTATTGGCACACTGCTGCACCATGCCAAACAAAACGGCTATGTGATGCCCAGAGATGGGCAGGCAGCGGCCAAACCTTCGCCCGAAGTGCTGGCACAGCGCCAGCGTGAACAGGCCGAAGCCCAAGCCCGCGAAGCCAAGGCGCAACGACTGCGACACGATGCGGCGGCTGTGGCTGCTGCAACGGCGTGGGAGGAGGCCAGCAAAGAAGGCGAATCGGAATATTTGAAGCGCAAAGGGGTGCAGGCCCACGGCTTGCGCTTCGCTGCTGGCGGCGCGTTATTGGTGCCCTTGCGTGATGAAGGCGGCAAGCTGTGGAACGTGCAAGCCGTTGCCCCCAATGGTGAAAAACGATTTCTCAAAGATGGCCGCAAATCCGGGCTGTGGCACTTGGTGGGCAACGCGCCCACCGATGCTGGCGCTGTTATCTTGGTGGCCGAAGGTTACGCCACGGCGGCAAGCCTTCACGAAGCCACGGCCCTTCCCGTGGCTGTGGCCTTTGATGCTGGCAACTTAGGCAAGGTGGCCCAAGCGTTGCGCCTGCTTTACCCTGCTGCACTGCTGGCGCTATGTGGTGACGATGATCAAGCCACACAGGCCAAGACCGGGCGAAACCCCGGCAAAGACAAAGCCACGGCGGCGGCTGTTGCTGTACAGGGTATTGCCGTTTTCCCCGCTGAACTGACACACGATCAAAGCGACTTCAACGACATGCACCAAGCCCACGGGCTGCAAGCGGTGCGCTTGCATGTACTGGCCGCGATAGACGCGCACCAAGGCGCACAGGACACCCCAAACAAAGCCACACAGGCAACAAAGACACCCGGAACGGGCAACACCACCCCAAGCAAAACAAAACGCGCCAGCGATGCCACGGGCGGCGGCGATGGTGGCCGTAAGTTGCCCGCTGACTGGGACAGATTCAGCGTGACGGATGAAGGTGTTTTTTATTCAGGCGTGGACAAAGACGGTGAACCCACTAAGGCCGAATGGGTGTGCAGCCGTGTGGATGTGCTGGCCCTTACCCGCGATCAGGACGGTGGGGGATGGGGCTATTTGCTCCGCTTCTCCGATCCTTTGCAGCACGTTAAATCGTGGGCTATGCCCGCCCGCATGTTGAGTGGTGACGGTGCAGAATACCGCGCTTATTTGATGGGCCAAGGCTTGCGAATCAGTACATCCCCACGCGCCCGCAACCTGCTTACCCAGTACATCCAAACGCGCCAGCCCGAAGCCTTCACCACTTGCACAGATCGTATCGGCTGGCATGGGCTGGCCTTCGTTTTGCCCCGCGAAACAATAGGCGATGAAGCTGATCGAATTGTTTTTCAAAGTGATCAAGCGATGGAAAACACATTCACCACAAAGGGCAGCGCCGATCTGTGGCGTGAGCGTGTGGGCGCTTTGTGCGCTGGTAATTCGCGGCTAGTGTTTGCCGCTTCGTGCGCCTTTGCTGGGCCTTTGCTTCGCCCTGCTGGCGTTGAATCGGGCGGGTTTCATTTTCGCGGCGGTTCATCCACTGGTAAAACCACGGCCCTCAAGGTGGCGGCAAGCGTGAACGGTGGCCCTAGTTACTTGCAACGCTGGCGCACCACGGATAACGCCCTAGAGGCGATCGCAGCCCAACACTGTGACGCGCTTTTGGTTTTGGATGAACTGGCCCAAGTAGACCCCAAGACAGCGGGCGAGTGTGCCTACATGCTTGCCAACGAATCAAGCAAAGCACGGGCAACACGTAACGGCGCACCACGCCCGCGCTTGTCGTGGCGTTTGCTGTTTCTGTCCGCTGGAGAACTTGGTTTAGCCGATCACATGGCCGAAGGTATGAAGCGGGCACGAACCGGGCAAGAGGTGCGCATGGCCGATATTCCCGCCGATGCTGGCGCTGGCCTTGGGATGCTTGAGACAACCCACGGCATTGAAGGTGGCGGGCCTGCTTTTTCACGTCACATTGTTGAACAGGCCGGGCGTTGCTACGGTGCCCCGGGCCGTGCTTGGTTGCAGTGGTTGACTGAACACGCAAACACCCTCAAGGCAGACATTCGCCAACGTGTGCAGGCCATTGAAGGCCGCATAGTGCCCGATGCTGGCGGCGGGCAGGTTCACAGGGTGGGCTTGCGCTTTGCTTTGGTTGGTGCTGCTGGAGAGATGGCAACGGCGGCGGGCCTCACCGGATGGGCAGAGGGTGAAAGCGAACGCGCTGCAAGGGCTTGCTTTGAATCGTGGTTAGCCTCAAGAGGCGGCACAGGTGATGGCGAAGTAACGGCCATGATCAGACAGGTGAGGGCGTTTCTTGAGGCACACGGAGAAGGCCGCTTTACTTGGTGGCACAGGGCGGGCGATGATCATGCAGCCAAGACGCTGAACCGTGCAGGTTATCGGCGCATGGTGGGTGAAGATGGCAAGCCGATCAAAAGCGATGCAGACCATCAAAGGGAATACGGCGAACGTATGCCCGCCACTGCTGCTGAATCCGTGAGCGTGGAGTATTTCATTCACGCCGAGGTTTTCCGTGCAGAGGTTTGCCGTGGGTTTGATGCGGCGGCTGTGGCCCGTGTGCTGCTAGACCTTGATTGTTTGATGCCCGAAAAGGGAAGGCCGTTCGATTGCAAGCCGCGCCTTCCCGGTTTAGGCCCGTCACGCTGCTACCGTATCAGTCCGGCGATCTTCGCCCTTGACCTTTGACCCTTGGAACTATCCACCCCGCATGGTTGCCCGCCGATAAGGGGGCGGGGTGGGTTTCTTTTTGCGCTGTATAAAGTGCAGTCGTGGCGGTAATGCACCAAAGCATCACGGACGCTGCTGGAAACAATGGGCAGCGCCATGCAGAGTGTGCAAGCCAAAGCCCACCAAGGCGGGCAAAGTGCCAAAACGCTAAAGGTTTCAGTCTTTAATTGTTATTTATTGTTTGTTTTGTTGGTTTTAGTGTCCCCAGTGTCCCCAGTTCATGCGAGTGAGTGGGGACACGGGAAGCCACTGTTTATGCGGTGTCCCCAGTGTCCCCAGTGTCCCCACGCAAAAACATAAGGGCAGGAAGAAAAACACACAAACGCCCTCAAACTTCGCACCGCCTTGGAAACAACCTTAACCCCTTCTAGTTTGGATCGGTGGCGGGCGGGGGGGCTTTCAATCTCCAAGCGCACAGGCGCTAGACCGAACGGTTCCCCATATTTTTGTGCGCGTGGGTTTCGAGGGGGGGGTACTCTACGATTTACAAAAAATAGGGGTAGCAAAGGCAAAGCGGGGGAACAAACGGGGGAACAAAATGCAAATCTGTTTTGAAAAACCTAGTATCTATAAGGCTTGCGAGAGATCGTTCTAAGTCCGCCAGCCCATTTTTATGTGAGAAAGATACTCTCGCACTTTTTAAGAACCCTGCAGAGGCCCAGTCTCTGCGGGGTTTTTTGTTTTACGCGTCATCACTCAGCAAAACAACTTGGCGCGCCAGATCTATAAAGCACTTTCGATCGGCATCGCTCAGGGGGTGGAGGATGTCTTTTTGCAAATCCTCAACGATGGGCTCTAAGGCGGCCCGAATTTTGTTGCCTTTTGCTGTCAATGACAGCTCGCGTGCACGGCGGTCTTGCTCATTGACGAGGCGACGAATCCAGCCTTTCTTTTCCAATCGTTCTGTGACGCCGCCAATGGTTGCGCGGTCGTAACCAATCATTTCTGCGAGACGCGCTTGGTCGATGCTTGGGTTTTCGTTGATGGCCTGCAGTGCCGCATATTGAACGGCGGTTAGGTCAAACCCCGCTGCTTGTGTGCGCTGAACAAAAACTTGCGTCGATTGTTGATGAAGACGGCGTATCAGATGTCCCGCCATGTCGAGTACGGACATATTTGTTTTCCAATTGAAAGGTCAAAATAGTAATCATACATACCATGTTGACTTACATTAGTAAGTATAGTTATTATCTGGTCATGCCGACGCTTCGGTAACTTTTTTAAATTTTTTGGAGACAAGACATGCAGTTCTATAAAAATGGATTCAGAGGTGGCAATCCCGACATCAAGGAAGCCGCGCCCAACCGACGCAACCGCGGCATCAATGAACCCTTGCCTGAAAAAGTGGATGTACTGATTGCGGGCACTGGGCCGGCGGGTTTGTGCTTGGCGGCTCAGTTGGCGCAATTCCCAGAGATACAAACGATGATTACGGAGCGCATGCCCAGCAACATCATCAAAGGTAAGGCTGATGGCATCAACACGCGCACGATGGAGATGTTTCAAGCGTTTGGGTTTGCCGATAAGGTCAAGCGCGAAACCTATTGGGTCAATCAAACCGCGTTCTGGATGCCAGATCCGAAGAACCCCGAGCACATCAAACGCGTCGGACGCGTGCAAGACGTGGCCGACGACAGTTCGGAAATGCCTCATATTTTGATCAACCAAGCACGACTGCACGAGCTGTTTTTGGAGGTGATGAAAAACTCGCCTTCACGGCTCGAACCCGACTACAGCTGGGAAGTCGTGAACTTGACGATTGATCACACGACCGATGATCATCCGGTCACCGTGACGCTGAAGGATGCCAGTGGTGTGAACTGGGGCGCAACGCGGACGGTGCGCGCGAATTACGTTGTTGGATGCGATGGTGCCCATTCAGCCGTGCGCAAGGCCATCGGCGGCCAGCTGCACGGCGATGCCGCGCATCAAGCCTGGGGTGTGATGGATATTCTCGCGAACACTGATTTTCCAGACGTGCGTCAGAAGTGTTTGATCTCATCTGCGACTGAAGGCAACGTGCTTATCCTGCCGCGTGAGGGGGGCTATGTATTTCGAATGTATGTCGAGCTAGACAAACTTCGACCCGACGAAAAAGCGGCCCATCGCAAGTTCACCCAAGATGACATGATTGCCGCGGCGAATCGCATCATCAAGCCCTACACGCTTGATGTGAAGGAAGTGGTCTGGTGGTCGATCTACGACATTGGACACAGCATCACAGACAAATTCGATGATGTTCCTGAGGGTGAAGATCGCAATCCACGCGTCTTCACAGCAGGCGATGCTTGCCACACCCACTCACCCAAAGCTGGGCAGGGGATGAATGTGTCAATGCAAGATACCTTCAACTTGGGCTGGAAGCTGGTGCATGTCCTTCAAGGAAGAGCGGATGCTCGTCTGTTGCGCAGCTACACCAAAGAGCGATTGACAGAAGCCAAGCGCTTGGTTGAGACCGACCACAAATGGTCGCGGGTGATGTCTGCGCCGACCACCTTGGCTGAGCGAGATGGCACGGAAGAGCCGCGCATCATTCGTCAATTCAAAGAGAACTTGGAGTTCACTGGCGGCACTGCTGTGAAATATGATTCCTCTTATCTTTTCGCCGCTAACGCATATCAGGCGCTTGCGACGGGTCAGGAAATTGGTCGTCGCTTTCACTCAGCGCCGGTGGTGCGTCTGTCTGATGCCAAGCAAATGCAACTGGGCCATGTGGCCGAGGCTGATGCGCGCTGGCGAATCTACGCCTTCGCTGGCAAGGCCGATGGTTCTAACGCGGGTTCAGCCATCCACAAGCTCTCGGACTGGCTGGAAACCGATCCAAGTTCACCTATCGTCAAGCACACGCGCAAGGGCGAAGACATTGACGCGGTGATTGACTTCCGTGTCATCTTCCAGCAAACGTTCGATCAACTTGCCTATGAGACTATGCCGTCTCTGCTTAAGCCCAAAACTGGCAAGCTGGGTCTACAAGACTACGAAAAAGTTTTCTGTACCGACCACAAAGGCGTGGGCGATATTTTTGAGATGCGCGGCATCAACCGTGAGAAGGGTTGTATGGTGGTGGTTCGCCCCGACCAGTACGTTGCACATGTTTTGCCATTGGACGGTTTTGACGAGTTGGCGGCTTTCTTTGCTGGGTTCATGCGGTAATTCCGGCATGCTTTAGAGCCAAGCATCCAAGTCGTAACCATTCCCTTGTGATGGCTCTAAACTTGTACCGCAAGCCCACACTGATCAATGATGAGTTGGTTTGCTCAGAGGGTATTCGTTTGGACTTTGTGTAGTCCGCCCCAATGCCCCATTGGGCATCTAGGTTGTACGAAAATCCCAAACCATAGATGGTGTGTGCGTAGGATGTCGACGTTGTCGTTTGAAGCACACCTCTGCGCAAGGTCGCTTCTTGCGACCCAAATTGCCGCCCTAGCTTTGCGTAAATCCCCCATGTTTTACTCAGCGATAAGTACGGGCGCAGATTGAAACCATACCCATCTTTGACGTTGACCGTCATGTCGGAACTGGCGGTGAGGGCAAGGGTGGCGTCGTTCAAGCCCGTGAATACGTATCCGTCTAAAGCCAAATTGGGAATGGCAACGACGCTGAGACCAACACCTACAGTCGTCGGTTTGAACGTCCCCAGATGGCGCGGCGATTCGTCTTTGGCAATGGTCTGGCTATGGGTAAGCCCGCCATAAATGTCACCCACTTCTTCAGCTGCAGCCGTCGTGTAGAGCTGTGCTGCAATGATCGCCGGAAAGAGGTTCAAACTCTGACGAGCGACAACCCGCCTTGGTCTAATTCGCATAGCAAGCCTTTGTAGATACGCAAATGCTTGTTATAGCGCTTAGCGAAACAAACTTGTATAGCATCATGTATACACAAAGTCACAGCAGCACATGAACGACAAAGCTAGGTTGGCTCAATGGAGCTCAAACTGGCGTGCATCACACCATTGGCTGTGCTTAGCCTTTCCAGAAGTCTGCACCCAAAGACAAAACCTGTTCCGTCAGAAAATTTGAGCAAGCCCTGACGCGAGCTAGATCGTGTGTGTCAGGGTGAGTGATCAACCAGTACGAACGGGTGAGGTAGACCTCATCCGGCAGGACGCGGGTGAGCGTGGGGTAGTTCCGAGTCATGAAGTGTGGCAAGACACCCAATCCTGCGCCGCCCACGATGGCAGTCAACTGGCTAATGACGTTTGAGATATGCAGTCGCGGCTGGATATTGCGGTCCACCATCGGCAAGTAGTCCAGCTCAGGGGTCCACATCAGGTCTTCCACATAGCCAATCCAGCTGTGCGTGAGCAGATCCGACT
>CANCGU010000063.1 GCA_947377705.1 Comamonadaceae bacterium | reverse complement strand
TGAAAGGACACGATCATGGCATCCAAAGGCGGACGCGAAAAAATCAAGCTGGAATCGACAGCCGGCACAGGTCACTTCTACACGACCAGCAAAAACAAGAAAACAATGCCCGAGAAAATGTTGATCATGAAATTTGATCCCAAAGCTCGTAAGCACGTTGAGTACAAGGAAACCAAACTGAAGTAATTCAGATTGGCCCAATAAAAAACCCGCCTAGGCGGGTTTTTTATTGTCCGTGCGTTTGTTTATACGCGCGCTGCACGCAAGTGCATCGAAAACTCTTGCAGGGCGGCAATGCCGCTGGCCTCGGCGCGTTTGCACCAGGCTTGCAGGTCTTGCGCCAGTTGCGCACGGTTGTGGTGGGTATTGAGCCACAACTGGCGCAACTCTTCACGCATCTTCACCATGGTGTCCACATCGGGCAAAGCAGCGCGGGCTTGAGCCAGCTGCCCGACCACCGCCGTAGGCACCTTCTCGGCATCGCGGTGCATCCAGCGCTTGGCAGCAGCCAGCACAGAGTCAGCAGGCAAGGTGCTCATCTTGTCGAGCTCTTGTTTCATGGCCAAACGCAGTTGGGTTGCGTAATTGGCCATCACTTCGTAGCGGTTGGCAATGACGGCTTCCAAGGTTTTTTCATCGGCCACAGGCTTGATGTCGCCAAACGCCAACTTGGGCACTGTCTTTTTAACCGTGGCCAAACCACAAGTTTCCAAAATGCGGATGTAGAGCCAACCCAAATCGAACTCGTAGGGCTTGACCGACAACTTGGCCGAGGTGGGGTAAGTGTGGTGGTTGTTGTGCAACTCTTCGCCGCCAATGAGGATGCCCCAAGGCGAAATGTTGGTACTAGCGTCTGGCGCCTCAAAGTTGCGATAACCCCAATAGTGCGCTGCACCGTTGATGATGCCGGCCGCTGTGACGGGAATCCACATCATCTGCACTGCCCACACAGTCAGGCCCAAGGCACCGAACAAAGCCAAGTCGATGATCAACATCAAGGACACGCCCCACACTGAGTGAGGGGTGTACAGGTTGCGCTCAATCCAATCGTTGGGTGTGCCGTGGCCAAAACGCTCAAGTGTTTCGAGGTTTTGCGCCTCTTTGCGGTACAGCTCAGCGCCCGTGAACAACACGGTTTTGATGCCGTGAACATGGGGGCTGTGTGGGTCTTCCGCTTGCTCGCACTTGGCGTGGTGCTTGCGGTGAATGGACGTCCACTCTTTCGTCACTTGGGCTGTGGTGAGCCACAACCAGAAACGGAAGAAATGCGCAGGAATAGGGTGCAGGTCAAGCGCGCGGTGTGCGGAGTGACGGTGCAAATAAATGGTCACACTGGCAATGGTGATGTGCGTCAGCACCAGGGTGACGATGAAGACTTGCCAACCAGAAAAATGCAGCAAGCCGTAGCTCAGCCAGTTCAATGTCGCGTCAAGCCAAGCCCAATTGGGTAACAACATGTCTATCTTTCAATCTTATGAAAATAACCTTCAATTTTAAGGTTTGAGCGCTTATTTGGCTACCCAAACTGCGGCAAAGAAGCCGTCCGTGGCATGTAGATGGGGCCAAAGGCGTAAATACAAGCCGTCAGTTGTACAAAGCGATGCGGCATTGGCTACTTTCAACTCAGTCAAGGTGTCGGCTGCTGACAACGGCACAAAGTTGGGGTGGGCTGCGCTGAAGGCTTGGGCAATCGCCTCGTTCTCTTCGGGCAACACGCTGCAAGTGGCGTACACCAAGCGGCCGCCGGACTTCACCAAGCGCGCGGCGCTGGCCAAGATAGAGGTTTGCTTTTCGGTCAGCTCTTGCACCGCCTTGGGTGACTGACGCCATTTCAGGTCAGGGTTGCGGCGCAAAGTGCCTAGGCCCGAGCAAGGTGCATCCACCAACACGCGGTCAATCTTGCCGCTCAGGCGCTTCACGCGCTCGTCGCGCTCGTGCGCAATGGCGGAGGGGTGCACATTGGACAACTTGCTGCGTGCTAAGCGGGGCTTGAGCGATTCCAAGCGATGACCCGAGGTGTCAAACGCATACAAGCGGCCGGTGCTGCGCATGGACGCACCAATGGCTAGCGTTTTGCCGCCAGCGCCCGCACAAAAGTCCACCACCATCTCGCCGCGCTTGGCGTCAAGCAACAGCGCCAACAACTGCGAACCTTCGTCTTGCACTTCAATCGCGCCACGCGCGAAGGCATCGAGGCCAGACAAGGCGGGCTTGCCATCAATGCGCAAACCCCAAGGCGAGAACGGTGTGTCTACGGCCTTGATGCCTGCGAGCTTTAACTCGTGCTGCACATCGGCGCGTTTGTCGGTAAAGGTGTTCACACGCAGGTCCAGCGGCGCACCGCCATTCAGGCGCTCGACCAAAGGCCAAAAGCCCTCGCCCACTTGGGCTTTGAGCGGCTCGACCAGCCACTCGGGCATGTTGTGGCGGTGGCGCTCCATCAAGTCAGCGGGGTTCACCGCTTCACAGGCCTCAAGCCAGGCGGCTTCTTGCTTGTTGAGCGCGCTCATCAAAAAGTCGAGCGGGCTGTTGTTAGCGTGCTTGGCGCTTTTGGGCGCGTTGTTGGCAGGCGCTTGGTCTTTCAAATGCTGGGCAAAGCCGAGGATGGCCAAGCGGCGCTCTTTGGGGCCAGAGCCCGAGGGCGCAAAGTGGTCGAAGCGCAGTTTGTTGCGCAACACGTTGTAGACGGTTTCGGCCAAGGCCGCACGCTCGCGCGGGCCGAAGGCATAGGTTTTACGGTAGTCACGGAAGAACTTAGACACCACCGCGTCGGCAGGGTGGTCAAACTTCAAAGTGAGGCGAACAAGCTCAGTACAAGCTTCAAGAAGGGCTTTTGGATGCATAGGGTGTATTGTCCCATCCTATGAACGACCAAGACCTGCCCCCACTGCAAGAAACTCCCATCGGCCTCTACCGCCACTACAAAGGCGGCCAATACGAGGTGATAGGTACCGCACGCCATAGCGAAACGCTAGAACCCATGACCGTTTACCGCGCCCTGTACGGCGCACACGGCCTGTGGGTGCGCCCTGCGGCGATGTTCAGCGAAACCATTGAAATTGATGGTGTTGTGCGTCCGCGCTTTGAAAAGGTGCTAGACGCCTAAAACGGGCCTGTCTGTGTATGCAGACGCAATCCACACACGCCGATAATTCGACGCAATGAAAAACATCGCCATCTTGATTTCTGGCGGCGGCTCCAACATGGCCGCCATCGTGCGCACCGCGCAAGCCCAAAACTGGGCCAAGCAATTCAACGCGCAGGTCAGCGCCGTCATCAGCAACAAAGCCGACGCCAAAGGCTTGGCGTTTGCCAAAGAACACGGTATCGCCACGGCCGTCATCGACCACAAAGCCTTCGCTGAGCAGCCCCAACCCCGCGAAGCCTTTGACGCCGCCTTGATGGCCGAGATCGACCAACACCAGCCCCACCTTGTGGTGTTGGCCGGCTTCATGCGCATCCTCACCCCAGGCTTTGTGGCGCACTACGAAGGCCGACTGCTCAACATCCACCCCTCGTTACTGCCCGCCTTCCCCGGCCTGCACACGCACGAACGCGCCATCGAAGCCGGTTGCAAATTTGCCGGCGCCACCGTGCACCGCGTGACAGCCGAACTAGACCACGGCCCTATCCTCGCGCAGGCGATAGTGCCCGTGCTGCCCGACGACACCGCAGACACACTGGCAGCGCGAGTCTTGACGCAGGAGCATTTGATTTATCCGAAGGCGATAGCGGCGTTATTGACGTAATTTCAAAACTAGCAATAAAATTGATGCAAGTCTCCAGCTGACCAACCACACCAGGCAATCAGAGCCGAAATGTCGCGTCAACTGGGGGCTTTTTTATTTGCTCCAAAGTTTTAAACCCGCGTTAGCCCAACGTTGCTCGACAGTGGCCTCTTTGTTGTAAACGCTAGCAACCACGTTGACATGGGAACGCCCCACCAGTTTGTTCGCATGCAGAGGAATCAAAATGGGCGCACCTTCTTTCATCTCGAAAGTAACGACAACAGCAGAGCTTTGAATCGTCGCCGACCTATACAGTGCTTTGGGCGAAGCGATGATGTCCGCCAACCGATACAACATAGATTTTGGGATGCCGTGATCGAAGTGCGACTTGTCAACGGCGGATCCTTTAATCACCAAGTCAAGCGCAGAAAAACCTGCATGCTCAATCAAATACGCAGGCGTAGCACCCAGCGACAAGACATGCTCGTGATGTGGCCGCCCAGCCAACGACGACTGAAGAATCAGTTGAACACTCGCTTGGAAATTTTTGTCGGCCATAGAATTCAATTTGCATCGCGAAGAAACTCGCAATGGACGAACTCAGCTTAGCCAACCACTCAAATCGCGTTGATCAATTCACCTAAATTTTGATGAATTTGCACTAACGCTCAAGATGTGTACTTCTATTTTTGTGTGAAAGACCCGAAGGCGATGTGGCTGGCTGCGGCTGACGATTTCTGGTACGCCAGCATGAGGAAGCCGCAGTCAGCCACCCCACCGGAGCAAACGCAAAAAATCAAGCCAAAAGCCGAGAACTCTTAGGCACATGCGCCATCAAAAACTCCATCTGATCCGCCAAGATACGGCGGTTGCGCAAGATGAAGTCCTCCCACAACGATGGTTCATAAGGCGCATACAACAGCGGCATACGCGCTTGCTCAGGCGTACGGTTGCCCTTGCGGTGGTTGCACGATTTGCATGCCGTCACCACATTCATCCACGTATTCGGGCCCCGTTGGCCAATGGGGCGAATGTGCTCGCGGGTAAGTTCTGACTCGTGGAAGTGGTCGCCGCAGTAGGCGCAAACATTGCGGTCGCGGCTAAAGAGCTTGTCGTTGGTCAGGCCCGATTTCAAATCAAACGGGTTGATGTTGGGCACGCCCTTGGTGCCAATGATGCTGTTGACCGTGATGATCGACTGCTGGCCCGTGATGGCATTGGTGCCGCCGTGAAACACCGCCACCTCGCCGCCAGATTCCCAGCGTACTTCGTCGGCCGCGTAGTGGAGCACCGCTTCTTCCAGCGATATCCACGACTGCGGTAGCCCTTGGGCAGACAGTTTCAAGACCTTCACACCTCACCTCCATTCGCTTGCAAAAAACGACCGTTCGGGAATGCACATCTATCGCTGACAATATACCTTTATTGAGTGACGGTTTTATGCCACTCGTCTTTCACCCATTTATGCAAATTTTCAGAGGCTTTCATCATCCCCAATTGGCTTCAGCCTGTGCGCTGACGATTGGTAACTTTGACGGCGTGCACCGTGGCCACCAAGCCATGTTGGCATTGCTGAAAAACGAGGCACGTCACCGTGGTGTGCCCAGTTGCGTGATGACGTTTGAGCCGCACCCACGCGACTTCTTCGCCAAGCAGCACCAACAGCCCGACCTCGCCCCCACCCGCATTGCCACCCTGCGCGACAAGCTCAACGAATTAGCCGCCTGTGGTGTAGACCAATGCGTGGTGCTGCCGTTTGACCAAAGCTTTGCCTCGCAAGAGCCGCAGGCTTTCATCGAAGACGTGCTGGTCAAGGGCCTAGGCGTGAAATACGTGCTGGTGGGTGACGACTTCCGCTTCGGGGCTAAGCGTGCGGGCGACTACGCCATGCTCGACGCCGCGGGTGCCGCGCAAGGTTTTGACGTGGCCCGCATGAACAGCTACGAAGTGAAGAACCTGCGCGTGTCCAGCTCCGCCGTGCGCGAGGCCATGGCCCGTGGCGCAATGCAAGAGGTGGCGCAGTTGCTAGGCCGCCCTTATGCCATTTCGGGCCATGTGGTACACGGCCGCAAGCTGGGCCGCGAGCTGAACTGCCGCACGCTCAATCTGCGCTTCAGCCACTGGAAGCCTGCGGCCAGTGGCATCTTCGTGGTGCAGGTGCATGGATTGACCGACCAGCCCTTGGCTGGTGTGGCCAATTTAGGCATTCGCCCGTCGCTTGACCCATCGGATGTGAACGGTGGCCGCGTGCTGCTGGAAACCCATTGCCTCGACTGGCCCGCCAGCCTAGGTGCAGAGGGGGGCTACGGTAAAATCATCCGCGTGGAACTGCTGCACAAATTACACGACGAGCTGAAGTACGACGGTCTGGACGCCTTGATGCAAGGCATACACAAAGACTGCGACGATGCACGCGCCTGGCTCGCAGCCCGAATTTGACGGGGCGTGCAGCCCCTCTCGTGCTGCACATTGCCCCGCATCTGCCTGATTTAGCGAGCTGCCCCGCGTTTGGGTTTTAGCAGCCAGCCCCTCTTAATGCCTCCGACCTGAGATCGCCATGACCGACAAAGCCACCGACTACCGTGCCACCCTCAACATGATGGACACCCCGTTCCCCATGCGTGGTGACTTGCCCAAACGCGAACCCGCGTGGGCCAAGCAATGGAATGAGCAAGGTTTGTACAAAAAACTGCGCGTGGCGCGTCAAGGCGCACCGCTGTTTGTGTTGCACGACGGCCCGCCCTACGCCAACGGCAAGCTGCACATCGGCCACGCGCTGAACAAAGTGCTGAAAGACATGATCGTCAAGTCCAAACAATTGGGGGGCTTTGACGCGCAATACATCCCAGGCTGGGACTGCCACGGTTTGCCGATTGAAAACGCCATCGAAAAACTGCATGGCCGCAAACTCAGCCGCGACGACATGCAGGCCAAGAGCCGTGCCTTCGCCACCGAACAAATTGACCAACAGCGCGAAGACTTCAAACGCTTGGGCGTCTTGGGCGACTGGGAGCGCCCCTACCGCACCATGGACCCCGCCAACGAAGCGGGTCAACTACGCGCCTTCAAACGCGTGATGGAGCGTGGCTTTGTGTACCGTGGCCTGAAGCCTGTGTACTGGTGTTTTGACTGCGGCTCGTCACTGGCCGAGTTTGAAATTGAATACGCCGACAAGAAGAGCGACACGCTCGACGTGGCCTTCTTGTGCGCTCAGCCCGAGAAACTGGCTGCTGCGTTTGGTTTGCCCAAGCTCGACAAGGAAGCGTTTGCAGTGATTTGGACCACCACCGCGTGGACCATCCCTGCCAACCAAGCGCTCAACATGCACCCCGAAATCAACTACGCCTTGGTAGACACCGAGCGTGGTTTGTTCTTGTGCGCAGCTTCGTTGGTCGAGAAATGTTTGGAGCGTTGGAAGCTCGAAGGCAAAGTGGTGGCCACGGCTACGGGCGACAAGCTCGGACTCATTGAGTTCAACCACCCCCTGTCACATGTGGACGCTGGCTACCAACGCACCGCCCCCGTGTTCTTGGCCGACTATGTGGGCGAGAGCGACGGCACAGGCATCGTGCACAGCGCACCTGCCTACGGCGTAGATGACTTCAACTCATGCATGGCCAACGGCATGAAGTACACCGACATCTTGAACCCCGTGCAAGGCAACGGCGCCTACGCCGCTGACTTCCCGCTGTTCGGTGGCCAGCACATCTGGAAGGCAGTGCCCGTCATTCTTGAGGCGCTGAAAAACGCCGACCGCTTGATGGCCACACAAACCATCACCCACAGCTACCCACATTGCTGGCGTCACAAAACACCCGTCATCTACCGCGCAGCCGCGCAGTGGTTCATCCGCATGGATGCGTTTGACAGCACGACCGAAAAAACCACGGGCAAGTTCATCACCGACCAGTCAAGCAAGTCGCTGCGCGAACTCGCTTTGCACGCGATTGACGAAACCCACTTCTACCCAGAAAACGGCCGCGCACGTTTGCGCGACATGATTGCCAACCGCCCCGATTGGTGCATCTCGCGCCAACGCAGCTGGGGTGTGCCCGTGCCATTCTTCTTGCACAAAGACAGCGGAGAGTTGCACCCACGCACCATGGCCATCATGGACCAAGCGGCCGACATCGTTGAAAAAGGCGGCATCGAAGCATGGAGCCGTGTGACGGCGGAAGAAATCCTCAACCAACCCGACGACGACGCCGCCAGCTACACCAAGAGCACTGACATTTTGGAGGTGTGGTTTGACTCTGGCTCCACCTTCCAACACGTTCTGCGCGGCAGCCACAAAGACGCGTACGACCGCGCACCACACCATGACCAAGGTCCAGAAGCCGACTTGTATTTGGAAGGTCACGACCAACACCGCGGCTGGTTCCACAGCTCGTTATTGTTGGGCTGCGCCTTGTACGACCGCGCCCCCTACAAAGGCCTGCTGACCCACGGCTTTGCCACCGACGGCCAAGGCCGCAAGATGAGCAAGAGCTTGGGCAACACCGTCGCGCCACAAGAAGTGAGCGACAAGATGGGAGCAGAAATCGTGCGCTTGTGGGTGGCCAGCACCGACTACTCGGGCGACCTGAATATCGACGACAAAATCTTGGCCCGCGTGGTCGATGCGTACCGCCGCATCCGCAACACGCTGCGCTTCTTGCTCGCCAACGTGAGCGACTTTGACCCAGCCAAAGACGCCGTGGCGTTTGACGACTTGTTAGAAATCGACAAGTACGCGTTGTCACGCGCTGCGCAAGTGCAAGCTGAAATTCGCGCGCACTTCGATGCGTATGAGTTCCACCCCGTGGTGTCGAAGTTGCAGCTGTACTGCTCGGAAGATTTGGGCGCGTTCTATTTGGACGTGCTCAAAGACCGCCTGTACACCACTGCACCGAAGTCACTCGCACGCCGCAGCGCGCAAACTGCGTTGCACCAAATCACACACGCCATGCTGCGTTGGATGGCCCCGTTCCTCAGCTTCACCGCTGAAGAAGCGTGGACCACGTTTGGCAAGTCTGAGTCGATCTTCTTGGAAACTTTCACCAACCTCGGCGCCAGCAATGAGGCACTGATGAGCAAGTGGCATGCGGTGCAACAAGTGCGCGAAATCGCTAACAAAGAAATCGAGAACAAACGCACCGAAGGTTTGGTGGGAGCATCGCTGCAAGCCGAGCTGCTCATCCACTGCGATGGCGCAGCGTATGACGCTTTGGCCTCGTTGGGCGACGACTTGAAGTTTGTGTTCATCACCTCCAAGGTGGCACTCGTCAAAGGCGAAGGCTTGACCGTGGAAGTCAAAGCCAGCGTTGCCACCAAGTGCGAACGCTGCTGGCACTACAGCGACGACGTGGGTCACAACCCCGCGCACCCCACCCTGTGCGGCCGTTGCGACAGTAACTTGCATGGCAATGGTGAAGTGCGTCATTTCGCTTAACACCCGCGCATCAACACACCCATGGCACGCCACACTTTCATTCGCAACACCCCTTCGTTTTGGGTGTGGCTGAGCATTGCCGCCCTGGTGCTGCTGGCTGACCAATTCACGAAAATTCTGATCATCAGCACGTATTCATTGGGTGAGGGGTTTCCCGTCACCCACTTTTTCAACATCGTGCGTGTACACAACGAAGGCGCTGCGTTTTCGTTTCTCGCCACGGCAGGCGGTTGGCAGCGTTGGTTCTTCACAGGTCTTGGCGTACTCGCCACGGTGGCGATGGTGTGGATGCTGAAAAAGCACCCAGGCCAAAAACTGTTTGGCTTTGCCATGGCCTGCATCTTGGGTGGCGCAGTTGGCAATGTGATTGACCGCGTGTTGTATGGCTATGTGGTCGACTTCCTTGATTTTTATTACGCCGGCATTCACTTTCCTGCGTTCAACATTGCCGACTGCGGCATAAGCGTGGGCGCAGCCTTCCTCATCCTAGATGAAGTGCTGCGCGTGCGCCGAGGACATTGATCATGCACACACTCGCACCTCGCTCTGTCAGCGTTGCTGAACTCAATCACACCATGGCGCAAAAGGGCTATGGTGTGCTCAGTGCAGCCAGCGTGGCCGAATGGGCGGGTTGTCCATTGAACGCGCTGCAAACCCTGTCCCCCGACTGGGACCACATGCCACCCGACAACTACCTCAAAGACGGTGGCCGCTACCGCCGACGCCGTCACAGCAGCTTTGTGTTTGAGAACGGTGCACTGCGCCAAGTGCCGCACCGCGCGCACTGGCAATCACTCGACTACAACGCCTTGCACGGTGGTATGGAGCGTTGGTTCGAGCCCATGCGAGACAGCACCGTCGCCCAAGCGGTTTGGTCAAAGTTGCTCACGGCGCTGGCACACACGGCATCTCAGGTGCGCGGCACACCCAACACCAAGTGGTGCATCGAAGCCCATCAGTTCCGCATTGACACCACCGACGGCATTGGCCGCCCCACACCCGAAGGTGCGCATCGCGATGGCGTGGATTTTGTGGCGGTGTTCATGGTCAACCGAACCGACATCAAAGGCGGCGAGACTCGCGTGTTTGAAGCCAACGGCCCACAAGGCGAACGCTTCACGCTGAGCGAGCCTTGGTCTTTGATGCTGCTAGACGACACGCGCGTGATTCACGAAAGCACGCCCATTCAGCCTTTGGCTGAGGGCGGCCATCGCGATACGCTGGTGCTCACCTGCCGCGCAGACAAATTTCAGGACGCCGAACCCAGCGCCTGAAACGCCTGCCCTGTCATCACAAAGTGATGATGGTGCAACCCGTGGTTTTGCGGGCTTCTAAGTCACGGTGTGCTTGGGCGATGTCGGCCAAGGGGTAAGTTTGGTCGATGTGGATCTTCACCTTGCCGCTGGTCACCGCTTCGAACAAATCGTCCGCCATTTCCTGCGTGCTTTCGCGCGTGACGATGTGGCTGAACAGCGTTTGGCGCGTGAGGTAAATCGAACCTTTGGGGCCCAAGATGCCGGGCGCAATCGGATCTGGCGAGCCTGAAGCATTGCCAAAGCTGGCCATCAAACCGAATGGGGCCAAACAATCGAGCGATTTGTCCCAAGTGTCTTTACCCACTGAGTCGTACACCACTTTCACACCTTTGCCGCCTGTGATTTCTTTCACACGGGCCAAGAAGTCTTCCGTGTTGTAGTTGATGACATGGGCCGCACCATTGGCTTTGGCCAGTGCGCACTTGGCATCGCTGCCTGCCGTGCCAATCAGGTGGTAGCCCAAGGCCTTGGCCCATTGGCAAGCAATCAAGCCCACACCGCCAGCGGCTGCGTGGAACAAGATGAAGTCGCCCTTGTGCAAGCCGCCTTGTGGCAAGGTGCGCTTCAACAAATACTGCGCCGTCAAACCTTTGAGCATCATGGCTGCGCCGGTTTCAAACGAAATGGCGTCTGGCAATTTACACACGCACTTGGCGGGCATGACACGCTCTTCACAGTAACTGCCCGGTGGCTGACTGGCGTAAGCCGCGCGATCGCCCACTTTCAAGTGGGTCACGCCCTCGCCCACGGCTTCGATGATGCCGGAGGCTTCCATGCCCAATTGCAAAGGCATAGGCAAGGTGTACAAGCCACTGCGTTGGTACACATCAATGAAGTTCAAGCCAATGGCTTTGTGGCGAATGCGAATCTCGCCAGGGCCGGGTTGACCCACGGTCACGTCAACGAGCTTGAGCTCTTCGGGGCCGCCGTTTTTTTCGATGATGACTGCTTTGGTCATGGGAGATGCTCCAAATGTAGATAATTTTTAAGACCTTGAATCCTGCCACGAAATAAGTGACAGGGCTGTCACATGGGTTATCCCATCCCTCGGGTAAAGTCTTCCCCCTATGTCTGTTGCTTCTCATGCCCTCACGCCGCGCAATGCGGCGCTTTTGTTGATACCACCGCTACTTTGGGCGGGCAATACCGTCGTGGGTCGCATGATTGCGGAGCTGATCCCTCCGCTCACCCTCAACTTCTTTCGCTGGAGCTTGGCCTTTGTGTTGCTGCTGCCGCTCACCCACCGGATGTTGCGCGGCACCAGCCCCTTCTGGGCACACTGGAAACGCTTTGCTTTGCTGGGCTTGTTAGGTGTGGGCGGCTATAACAGCCTGCTCTACATGGCCTTGCAGACGTCCACCCCCATCAATGTGACTCTGGTGGGTTCTAGCATGCCCATG
>CANCGU010000062.1 GCA_947377705.1 Comamonadaceae bacterium | reverse complement strand
TTTGCGACGAAGTGGATGTGGTCTTACAACCACGACCGCCCGAATATGGCCTTGGGCGGATTCACACCTAAGCAGCGACTGGCCATGGCTGCGTAACGTTTCTACTTCTGCGCCCCTTGCAAAAGGGGAGGATTACCCGTCCAACCTGTCGGGTCAATGAAATCAAGCACTTACGCGGGAACGTAAGGAAATAAGCATTTGCTTTGGTTTGTGTCAATTAGTAAATGTTTCCAGCTTAGACATCTATTTATCAAACATTTGAGGGCAAAATTCCAAGAAATCACAAAAATGGTGCGGAGTTAATTTGATGCTCAAATCTTCAAGGATTGCAGTTTTTTCATTCTTTTTAATTGCAAGTGCGTCTGCGTACGCATTACCTTCATTTTCTGAACAAACAGAGCAACCTTGCAAAGTTTGCCATCTAAATATTGGTGAATTGACGCCAGCAGGTCGTCAATTCAAGCTCAGGGGTTATACACAGGGAAAACGTGTGTCTCCGTTTTCTTTAACTGCAACTGCCTCCGTGACTAAGGTTAAAAGTTCTGCTAGCAGTGCAGATGCAAGCGTCACAATGCCTAAAAATGGCAAACTGATTCCTGAAGAGGCTAATCTCTACATTGCAGGAAAACTTTCTGAAAGTATTGGTGGAAACATCAAATGGACCACCAGTTTTGCCAACACTACTCCTTTATATGGGACTGCTGGAGTGCAAACAGGAGTACATGTTGGACATGACTTATTTCTTGACGCTAGTGACGTTAGGTTTGCAAGCGAAGATGTTATCGGGTCAAAAGACGTGGTTTGGGGAATTACCTTGAACAACGCACCGGCTGTTCAAGATCTTTGGAGTACGACTCCTGTTCATGCATATCCTTATAGATCCTCTAGTTTGTTAAATGCATGGGGAATGGGGCAGTTTGGTCCAACATCCATGGTTGATGGAGGTCTTACATCGCAGACTACAGGCGTAGGTGCATATGCGATGATCAATGATGCAATCTATCTTGAATTAAGTAACTATTTCAAAGCTTCATCTGGATCATCAGCATTGCAGCTTTCAGGTCCAGTTAATACGATCAACTCTAGTTCGAATCCTTATTGGCGGCTTGCTTGGAATAAGGTCAGCGGAAATGACTCTTACATGATCGGGACCTTTGGAATGGTCACAAATTTAGCTAGAGATCCGCTTGTAGTTGGTTCTGCCTCAGGCAAGTACACCGACAAAGGATTGGATGCGCAGTATCAGCACATCACGGACTTTCACTCGGTTTCAGCGCAAGCCACCTACATCCAAGAGCAAGTTGAATGGGGTAGTCGATCTGTGGGACGAAGCCATGATTCTTCCTCGAGTCGTCTCAATACTTTTAGAGCCAAATTGACATACGACTATGCGAGAACATATGGCTCAAGCATTTTTTACTTTAGATCAAATGGCAGCACCGATAATTTATATTGGTCTTACAACCAAGATCCAACAGTAATTACTGGTGCCTGTAATCAAAACAACTCACTATTAGCGTATTGCTCATCAAACGGTAATCCAAAAACAAATGGCATGGGTTTTGAGTTGTACTACGTGCCAACGCCTAAGTTTCACATTGCACTTCAGCAAACTTACTATCGAAACTTTCTCGGTAGCTCAACTTTTATAGACAACTCAACAGGTGCTAGTCGTGCTGCGACAGACAACAATCTGACCTACTTGTACGTTACATACGCTTACTGAAATCAACTCTTATCTTGGGTATTTCTAATTTCAAAAATTAGCTCATTGAGTCTGAAAAGAGACGACCTGTGCTGGTCATTCATGACCTTAATGAGGAGTTTTTGTTTGTAAATTATTCGTTGAAGAATTTCAATGACTGCTATTGCAGACAGTGTTACAACCAAAAAAGTGATTGTGATAACCACGTCACTAAAAGTGGGTAAGCCTAGATCAGAAAATGGTGCAACAAAAAAATATAGACCTATCACCGTGCTTGCGGCTAATGCTGTACAAGCAGCTATGTAACCATAGCGAACGCTAACAATGATGCAAGCGACAATGAAAAAATGGAATGGAGCATACGGTTTGATCAGCGGTTGAAGTTCATATCTGATCGCAAAAGCAATCAATAAAATTATCAAAGTGTCACGAACACGAATCCATGGCTTATGCTCAACCCAATAGCGTGAATTTTTAAGCTGCATGAACAATACTTCCCAATTGCAAAATGACCTAAGGCTCGATGGCGGACCACATGGCGTTCTGATGTTACATGGACTAGGTGCCAATTACGTAGAGTTGGGAGGAGTTGCACGCCATCTTCATAAGAATGGCTTTACTGTATACGCTCCATATATCGAGCATTATTCGTTTGGTAGCCCAGCAGGCATTCGCAGCAAATGGATTGAGGAGATCCAAAAACATTACTGGGAACTAAGCAATAGATGTGAAACTATTTCTGTAGTTGGCCTATCAATGGGTGCAACGCTTGCTTTGATCTTGGCAGCTTCGGAGAAACCTACAGCTGTGGTATCTCTATCAGCGTGCTTGGCATATAACGGTTGGGCGATTCCCTTTTATAGCTTTTTACTTCGATTAGCCCCATACGTTGAGTTCCTGCAACGATACAGATTTGCTGAATCAGAGCCATACGGGATAAAAAATACAGAGTTAAGAGCTAAAGTAAAAAAAGCTCTTGAAAAAGATCACATAGCTGAATCAGGCGCAGATGCACTCAGCTATATGCAAATTTCTGAGGGATTAAAGATCGTTGATGAAGTGTGGGACTATCTGCCCAGAGTTAAGTCGCCAATTCTGTTTCTTCACGCGGCGGATGATGAAACTGCTCATCCAAAGAGCATTTATCAGGCAATGTCAGTTATCAATTCCAAGATAAAACGCCTCCATCTATTAGGTGACTGTTATCACATGATCACTGTAGACAATGAGCGCGAGACTGTGTACAGAGAAACCTGCCTATTTTTGCAGCAACAAATTAATGCTGCGTCGGAATCGCCAGCATTTAATCTGCCTCCAATTATTCTTCCTGAGCTGCGTCGCTTGTTAAGACAAGGATGATTTTGTAAAAAGCATCCTTGTCGCTGTTAATTAGTCTAAGGATGGCTTGTATCGTCTCGTCAACTTTGACGCGTAACAACTTACCGCAATAACTTACTTTCTTTTTGAAATTTATAGTTTTAGATTAATTTAAAATACATCAATATTCGCTAGGCAACATGATGACCCAATGCCCACCATCCCAGTATGCGTATAAAGTGATGTTGTTTAGCGGAAAGTCTGTGTAGGGAATCTCTTGACTGGCTTTAATTTTTCTGTTGTACCCCTAGCACTTGCTTGATAACGTTTGATGTTGTCGGTTCAACCGACAATCCATCATCTCGGGCTGCTTTATGAGTCGGAGCATCAGAACTCGCGCTTAACCAAAGAAAATGTGGATTAGCTTTGATTTTGGCGATGATGAACCCGATAACTATTTTTATTTAGCAGTATCCAAAAAAATCTACTGAAAATTTCAACGGAAAATGGCGACGCGAGATGGAGTTGAACCATCAACCAGCAGTGTTTCTAGTCAATCTGCTGAGCAAACTTTGCCGCGCCATAAGCCTATTTTGTCAATTCGATTGCGATAAGCCACAGTGCTTTCCCTAGCCAGTAACTAACTAGATCACAGCTCTGAGGACTTGAGCAGTTTCGATGATGAGCGGAAGCAGTTTCTCTGTGATTTGTTCTTCGTTCCAAATTGAAGATTGGATAGTCATGCTCAATGCCGCTTTGCATTCACCATGTCTATCTCTCAGTGGTACAGCAACACCTGCAAGTCCTTGGTCTAGATTACCGACAGAAATGCAGAAGTTGTCCTTACGGGCTTTAAGGATGACTTTTTCAAACTTCTTGGCTGTCAATACAGCGCTGGTGTTGAATGTCGAAAACTCATGCGCTGCTATCCACTTTTTGAGATTGCTATCGGGAAGCGTTGACAAAATGGCGGGACCCGCACCCACCACATGCGCTGGCACGCGAGCACCTGCATAAAAACCAATCGACACCACACGCGGGCTGTTACTTCTCGCAACGTAAACAAGCTCATGTCCATCTAATACAGACACGTTTACCGTCTCACCCGATGACATGGCCAGCCGTTGGATAAATGGTTGAACGAGTCTTGGCAAACGAGCACCATCCAAGTAGCCTTGGCCCAGTCTAAGCACTCGGGGCGTGAGCCAATAGAACTTGCCGTCGGTATCGCCGTAACCAAAGTGGCACAAGTTGAGTAAGTAGCGACGTGCTGCTGTTCTGGGAATTCCAGTGCGCTCTGCAACTTGCGTCACAGTCATGCGACCGTATTCATCGTTGAACGCCTCAATTACAGCCAATACGCGACCCACTCCTGCAATCAAGTCTTCCTGATCGATCGGAAACGTTTTAGTGGTCGACTTGGATACCAATGCTGAAGCACTAGGGGAAACCATAGTTTTATCCGCCTTTCGGATGAGATTGTCCGCTATTCGGTCAATGGAGGTCAAGGGGTGATTGAAAACACGCCTAACCGCAAATAAAGTCCGTTCCATGACAAACAGCGCAGCAAATTCAGTTTCATCAAACATCACCGGTAAGACGCGTGTCTTCATGGTGGCGGGTGACCCTGTGAGCCAAGTACAGGCACCTGCAATCTTTAACCGCGTATTTCAACGCTATGGCGTTGATGCAGTCCTCGTTCCCGTGCAAGTGTCACCCGATCGATTTGCTGACTTTGCAACGACAGTGCTCGAGGCGGGAAACATCGACGGTTTGTGGTTAACTATCCCGCACAAACCCAAACTCATGCCACTCCTTGCTAAATCAGATACAGCCAGTCAGATGGCGTGCTCTGTGAATGCAGTTCGTCGTCATGCAGACGGTTCGCTTGAAGGCGGCATGTTTGATGGCAATGGGTTGGTTTCCTCTCTTCGCTACTTTGGCATTGAGCCCAAGGGTTTGCGTGTTCTGCTTTTGGGAACTGGCGGTGCAGGTGCTGCCATTGCTACGGCCTTGGTTGAAGCCAAGGTAGCGGAACTGGGATTACACGACTTAGGCGATCGCGCAGAAAAACTAGCCAAACGCCTCAACGATCCATGCGTCACGGTGCCCGGTTCAGATCCCGCTGGATTTGATTTAGTAATCAATGCCACACCTCTTGGTTTGAACCCAGATGACCCATTGCCGTTTGATGTGTCTCGTCTTGATCCAACTGCCAAGGTTGTTGATATTTTGATGAAACACAAGCCAACGCCTTTGCTCAAGGCGTGCGCTGAAAGAAACATTCAAGCATTTCCAGGTTTTGAAATGTTGGTGCAACAAGTACCAGATTACCTGCGTTTTTTCGGTATGCCCGAAATTGCCGACAAGATCAAAGACGATCTTTCCGAAGTCCGTGAGCATTTGTTTACGGTCTAACTTTTTCTCTCAACCTTTTTAACCACAACGGAGACACTCCATGAACTCACTACGTCGCGTCCTTTCGCTGTCCATCTTGACAGCAGCACTTGCAGCTACAGGCTTTGCTCACGCAGAAGACTTCCCAGCTCGTACAGTCAAATTCCCTTCAGCCAGCAACAAAGGTCACCCACAAGTTTTGGGTGTGGAAAAGTTTGCTGAGTTGATGGCTAAAAAAACTAATGGCAAATTCAAAGTGCAAGCATTCCCCGGCGGCGCATTGGGCCCAGATTTGCAAACCGTGTCTGCCATGCAAGGCGGCACAGTTGAGATGACGGTGATGAACGCTAGCTTGTTGGCTGGTGTATCTAAAGAAATGGCAATCTTCGATTTCCCTTTCATGTTCAACAACACCAAAGAAGCCGATGCAGTCTCTGACGGTCCTGTTGGCAAGAAGTTGCTCGAAAAGCTGCAAGAAAAGGGCTTGGTGGGTTTGGCCTATTGGGACTTGGGCTTCCGCCAAGTTCACACTGGCAAAAAGCCAATCGCTAAGGCTGACGATTTCAATGGCGTGAAGATGCGTGTTATTCCAACACCTATCTATGTCGATTTCATGAAGTCACTAGGTGCATCACCTGTGCCAATGCCTTTCACGGAAACATACACAGCCTTGGAGCAAGGTGCGATTGACGGTATGACTAATCCGCTCTTAAACATCTTGGATGGCAAGTACGACGAAGTGTCTAAGTACCTGACGATCACCAACCACATGTACACACCTCAAGCTGTTGTGGTGAGCAAGAAGTTCTGGGACAAGCTCACTCCAGCCGAACAAAAGTTGATGCGCGAAGCTGCTCAAGAAACGGCTGTGTACCAACGTAAGGTTGCACGTGACGAAGCCACAAAAGTATTGGCAGAAGTCAAGAAAAAAGGCATGACAGTTCTCGAACTGAATGCTGAAGAGATTGCGAAATTGCGTGAGCGTTCTAAGCCCGTTGTTGAGAAATACACAAAAGAATTGGGCCCCATCGTTGACGAAATGTACGCAGCTGTTGATAAAGCGCGCAAGTCGAAATAAAAGCAAATTAAATAGACGTTTCATTAAGGGCACCTTTCATGGTGCCCCTTTTTTGCCTCATAAGGATTCATGATGTTTACCAAACTCATTGACCGATACTGCCAGTTAATTAGGGTGGTCATGGTTATTTCACTTGCCCTGATGGTTTTACTGGTGCTGGGAAATGTGGTTTTGCGCTACGCCTTTAACTCAGGAATTACTGTGTCTGAAGAGTTGTCGCGCTGGCTGTTTGTTTGGGTGACATTCTTAGGCGCAATCGTGGCCATGAAAGAGGGCGCTCACTTGGGGACGGATACGTTGATCTCTCGTCTGCCTTTGGCTGGCCAGAAGGTTTGCTTTCTTTTAGCGCACGTTGCCATGTTGTTTGCCTGTTGGTTGCTGTTTCAAGGCTCTTGGGATCAGGTGTTGATCAACATAGACACGACAAGCCCAGTCATGGACATATCAATGGCTTGGTTCTTCGCTTGTGGTTTGGTGCTATCTGTTTCAGGTGCTGTCATTCTTTTCAGCCAAGTTTGGCGTTTCATGACAGGCCAGCTTGGAGACAGCGAGTTAATTGGCATCCGTGAGTCTGAAGAAGAGCCTGTTGATGCTCCAGCTCCATTGAAATAAGCAAAGGAAATTCAAATGACTATCGCTGTATTTTTAGGTTCTTTGCTTTTGGCCATGGCGATTGGTGTGCCAATCGCATATTCATTGCTGTTGTGTGGTGCCGCGCTCATGTGGCATCTGGACATGTTTGAAGCGCAAATCTTGGCGCAAAACGTGATGGAAGGTGCCAATAGCTTTCCTCTGTTAGCCGTTCCATTTTTCATGCTGGCTGGCGAAGTCATGAACACAGGTGGCTTGTCCAAGCGCATTGTTGACTTCGCAATGGCTCTAGTTGGGCACATCCGTGGCGGTCTTGGCTATGTGACGATTGTGGCGGCCTGCTTGCTGTCCGCTTTGTCCGGGTCTGCTGTGGCTGATGCAGCGGCTTTGACAGCCTTGTTGTTGCCGATGATGGTCAAAGCAGGTCACGACAAAGCCCGCAGTGGTGGCTTGATTGCCGCTTGCGGTGTGATTGGTCCCATCATTCCACCTTCCATTGGTTTTGTGATTTTTGGTGTCGCAGCCAACGTCTCGATTAGCAAGTTGTTCTTGGCAGGCATCTTTCCGGGGATTGTTTTGGCTGCTGGTTTGTGGGGCACTTGGTGGTACTTAATTCGCAAAGAAGATTTGACGCCACCACCCAAGCGTGCCGCACATGAAATCTGGGATTCAATGAAGAGCGCAGGTTGGGCATTGATGCTCCCAGTGATCATTTTGGTGGGCTTGCGCATGGGCGTCTTTACGCCAACCGAAGCTGCGGTCGTAGCTGCTGCTTATGCACTCTTTGTAGCTGCTGTGATTTATCGTGAATTGACATGGAAACAGCTCTACGAAGTGTTTGAGCGTGCAGCCATGACAACCGCAGTCATCATGTTCTTGGTGGCCGCCGCCATGGTATCCGCTTGGTTGATCACGGTTGCCAACTTGCCTGCTCAGGTGGTTAGCTTGCTTGAGCCTTTGTTGGATAGTCCTAAATTGTTGATGTTTGCCATCATGTTTTTATGCATGATTGTTGGAACAGCGATGGACATGACACCCACGATTTTGATCTTGACGCCTGTGTTGATGCCTATCGTCAAGGCCGCTGGAATCGATCCAGTTTATTTCGGTGTCTTATTCATCATCAACAACTCAATAGGCTTGGTGACTCCGCCTGTTGGCACAGTTTTGAACGTTGTGGCTGGGGTGGGGCGCATGCGTATGGACGATGTGACACGAGGTGTGATGCCGTTTATGACGGTTCAGTTCCTCGTCATGTTCTTGATGGTTCTGTTTCCATCTATCGTGATGGTGCCTGCACGATGGTTGTACTAATTAATTTTCTTTAGATATGAGAAATTAATTTTTACAAGGTTTTGTCCTCAGATAATCATGAGGTAAGGCAAAAAATGTTAAATAATTTTGGTAGGGGTGGCTGTGTCTCCAGTCACTCCTATTTTTTTATACATCTTGGGCGTCATGAAATCTAAACGTCAATACTCGCTCGGCAGCATGATGACCCAATTCAGGCCATCCCGACAAGCGTACAGAGTGATTTCATCAAGCGGAAAGTCCGTGTAGGGAATCTCTTGGCGGGCATGCTCATTGCCGTTGCCATCGTCATAAATCATAGTCGCTCGGCTGTCTTTGACAATGACCTTGACTTGTACAAACCAATCGCTGGTGCCAATCTCACATAGATGACTGGCGATAGCGTCCATCATCCAAAAGCACTCTGCGTTTTCCGCCAAGTACTTGGTGCCATCAGTAAGTAGATGCTTGCGGGAGATTCTGTAATAGCCCGTTGTACCAATGAACTGTGCGAGTTGGCTTGGGTCAAACTGTTTCATAGTGGCCTCACAGTTTGGAGCTATTCAGAGCGGACTGTGCGTTGGCTAGTCGGTCAAGCCTTAATCCACTAACCACGTTATTGGTTAGGTAATGGATGCACCAGTTAACGGCTGTGGCTTTCTCTGTATCCGTTTCTGCATCGCGGAACTTTTCAAGGTAGTTGTCCACTTCTTCCGCTGCTCGTTCAAGTGCTTGGCGAGTTTGGAGAATGGCAGTCTTTGCTGCATCCCGCTTGTGCTTTGAGCTTAAGTAGGCAATGTCGTTAGTTTCTAAATCAATCATGAACTGCTCCTGTGTGTTGCTATGCACGCAGTGTTTGTTCAATGACGCAAATGGGCAATCGAAGTCCTGAAGATTTGGCGGGTTACCAAGTAAGCCCTACAAGCTGTTTTCTGCTTGCTCAGCTACTCAGCTAAGCGAGGGCTTTTGATCTCGCGCTGTAGGGCTGATTTGACGGGGATTAGCGTTCCAGAAAAGGGTCCTATAGTCCTAAATTTCTCCGCTGCGGATTTTTTAGGTGAAGTACTTATGCTTTTGGGGTGGTGATTTTTACTCGCCCCCCATTGAGGGTATTGCTGTTATTGCTAGAGGGCTATGTGTCGTTGTCGGTTTAACCGACAACTTTGTATCAAGGGTTGATGATGTGCGGTTTTTTTACGATATCTTCACTTTCAGATCGACCCTTTTCAGTATTCAATTGTTCAAAATAGGTGACTGCAATGCAGCGATTATTAACTTGCGTAATTTATTAATCTGCAGTGTTTGACTCCAAGCGGCCGCTTGGAGTCAACATTAAATGAGTTAGATCATTTAATGAAATACGTGCTTAAACCAGGGTGTCTACCTGGCCACCTTGACCGCGCAACATGCTCAGTGTGGAAGCCACTTGCTTGTTGTTAGCGTTCGCTTGTGCAGAGTCTGGGCTAGTGGCACGGTTCTTTTGCAAAGATTGCGAAATTTTTTCAGCAGCTGCCAAGTTGCCGTTTTTCAACGCATCGCCGAGTTGGCCCATGGGGCTGTCGCTCTTGATGTTGTTATTCGCTGCAAATGCGGCGTAGGCCTTTTGAGCCCCAGCTAAATTGCCCGCATTGAGCGTAGTGAACAGGTCTTTCATACCCTGTTGGCGTTGTTGCCAGCCACTTACCGCAGTGGCTTGATTGGCCATAGCCGCCGATGAACTTCCGACACGCATACCCATGTTGATTCCCTTCAAAAACTCAAGAAGCAGAAATCGCTTCTGTACATCTCTCAAGATCGGCTGATATGAAGGAATCTTGAGTGTCTTTACTTTGTAAAGCTCAAAACACGGCGGCAGTGGTTTGCCAGCACAGCAAAGGCCACAGTTTCAGCGGCAAGCTGCTGCCGCTGAGATGGCAATCGATCACCGCAAAAGTTAGTTGTCGTAAATATAAAAATGTTAGCTTCATCACTCAAACAACTGGAACGCTAGCTGGAGAGAGTGCCAAAGTATGCGTTCTGTGATGTAAAGAATCTTTACTCTGTAAACCCCTACCGATGGCGCGGATATTGCGGGCTTGATCTGTTGCAAATCATGGATTTACATGAGCCAGCTTTGCATTAAATCAATCTCTTCTAAGGAGAAATCATCATGGGTATGAGAGTCGGCGGCTCAAGCGTTAACTGGTCTAGTCAACAAACTAGCTCTTCAGTCAACGATTGGCAAAAACGCCAACAAGGCATGAAGGATTTGTTTTCTTCATTGCAGTCGGGCGATCTTGCGAGTGCTCAAAAAGCATTTGCAAGCGTCCAAACCAATACCAGCTCTAGCAACAGCCCACTGACGAAAGTCGGTGATGCTTTGCAAGCTGGCGACTTGGCAGGCGCGCAGCAAGCGGCCAAAGCCATGCATGCGGCACGTGGCGGTCACCATCACGCGAAAGCGGCGACCCAAGCGTCCAACAGCACGTCATCCACCACCACAGGGACCACGGCGGAAGCCTCTAGCACCGACACAGCATTCAACAGTTTTATCCAAAACCTAGAAGCTGCGCTGGAGCAACAAGGCAAAACCACCACAGGCCCCAATGGACAGGGGAGCTTCTTGCTGAACATGCCACCACCGCCGTCACTTGTGACGGCGAATGCAGCAGTGTCTAACACCGCGACCACGCAGGCCTTTTTGGGTAGTCGAGCCTCCAGCGCACCTTCTAACGCTCAGTTAGAAGCGAGCTTGGAAAGCTTGATTCAACAAATGGGCGGCACGGCAGGTGTAACGGCAGACGCCACCGCAGCAGCCTCTAGCAACTCAGCGCTCACCAACAATTTGCAATCAAGTTTTGCAAATTTAATGGGTTCGATGGGTGGCAATAGCTCGACAGCGAATGTCACTAACTTTTTACAAAGCTTAGATGACAAGTTGAAGAGCATGGATGCCGCAGGCGGGGTGAACACCACCGCTTAACGCGACGATGGCCTTGCGAATGAAAGCTTGCAAGGCCATTTACCTGACCTGAAAACATAAAAGATCAATCAACCGTGACCATGATTCGCATCCATTTCCACAAACTGCTCAACGTCTTGGGCTTTGCAGCACTGCTGTGCATGCAACACGCCGTGGCTGCTGAACAAGCGCCGACGTACCCCAACAAACCCATTCACTTGGTCGTACCCTTCCCCGCGGGCGGCAGCGCCGATTTGGTCGCACGCATCATGGCCAAACCGCTTGGCGACAAACTCGGCCAGCCAGTGGTGATTGACAACAAACCCGGTGCCGATGGCGCGATCGCCGCTGAAGCGGTGGTTGCCGCTGCATCCGATGGCTACACCCTGTTCATGGCCACGTATGGTGCGATGTCGGCTGTGCCGTCACTGCACAAAGCCATGCACTATGACCCCGTTAAAGACTTCACGCCCATCAGCACCGCGGGTAAGTTTTCAATGTTCTTGTTTGCGCACCCCAGCGTGCCCGCACAAACATTGAATGAATTCATTGCCTACGAACACACCCACACGGGCGA
>CANCGU010000061.1 GCA_947377705.1 Comamonadaceae bacterium | reverse complement strand
GAAGCCACATCGATTTCGTTGTCGAAGTGACCGATGTTGCAAACGATGGCTTCGTCTTTCATGGCAGCCATGTGCTCGTAGCGAATCACGTTCTTGTTGCCCGTGGCGGACACGAAGATGTCGCACTTGTCAGCGGCGTATTCCATGGTGACCACTTTGTAGCCTTCCATCGCAGCTTGCAGTGCGTTGATGGGGTCAATCTCGGTCACCCACACTTGAGCGCTCAAAGCGCGCAAGGCTTGTGCAGAACCCTTGCCCACGTCGCCGTAACCGGCCACGCAAGCCACTTTGCCAGCGATCATCACGTCGGTCGCGCGCTTGATGGAGTCCACCAAAGACTCGCGGCAGCCGTAGAGGTTGTCAAACTTGCTCTTAGTCACCGAGTCGTTCACGTTGATGGCGCGGAACATCAGGCTGCCCTTGGCGGCCATTTCGTTCAAGCGCAACACGCCGGTGGTGGTCTCTTCGGTCACGCCGATGATGTGCGCGCCTTTGCGGCTGTACCAAGTGGGGTCCACCGCCAATTTGGCGTTGATGGCGTTGAACAAACAGGTTTCTTCTTCGCTGGTGGGGTTGGCAATCAACGAAGCGTCGGTTTCAGCGCGCTTACCCAAGTGCATCAACAACGTGGCATCGCCACCGTCGTCCAAGATCATGTTGGGACCTTCGCCTTCGGCGCCTTTAGCGCCGAATTCAAAAATGCGGTGGGTGTAGTCCCAGTACTCAGCCAAGGTTTCGCCTTTGGTGGCGAACACGGGGATGCCAGCTTCAGCAATCGCTGCCGCAGCATGGTCTTGGGTAGAGAAGATATTGCAAGAGGCCCAGCGCACGTCAGCGCCCAAGGACTTCAAGGTTTCAATCAACACAGCCGTTTGAATGGTCATGTGCAACGAACCGGTCACGCGAGCGCCTTTGAGAGGCTGCGCTTTGGCGAATTCATCGCGGATGGCCATCAAACCGGGCATTTCGGTTTCCGCGATTTTGATTTCTTTACGGCCCCAAGCGGCCAAGGACATGTCGGCCACGATGTAATCAGCGGCAGCGTTGGTTTTAAGAACAGCGTTCATTTGTAAGACTCCAATGGTTGGCAAAGCCACTAGCAACGCGCGGTTGGCGTCTGGGAGTCCGAAGGATTCTTCGAGGCGCTCACCTCACGTTGACTAGTGGGTGAGCGCGGTTGGCAGTCCGAGCCTCACCTTTGACAGGTTGCAGCGCTCCTCGGATGTGAAATTTTAGCCGATCACAAGACCCAACGGGAAAAGTAATGACAAGCCCTTAATATTGAGGCATGCCCATGAATGTCAACCGACGCATCCACATCCTCATCAAGCGACGACTGCCGTCACATTTACGCGCGACGCCGAATATCTTTTTCTTTTCGTTTTCCGTGTCTGCGCTCATGGGCATTGTTCCGATTTCGATTTGGTTTTTCTGGATGGGAAACCACGCCGGGGCCGCGTCGACCTTGCTGGCGACAGGTCTGATTGCAACAGCCATGATCCTCTGGCGGATGGGCGTACGCATGACCTGGTGCGTATGCATCTATCAACTCACCTTGCTGGGGGTGGTTCTGTTCAATGCGGGCCTCACGGGCGGCGTGACATCCCCAGCGCTTGTGTGGCTCGCCATTGTGCCGCTGATGCCGCTTTTCACGGCATCAAGAAAATGGGCCACCGCATGGATGGGCATTTCGTTTCTCAGCGTTTTGACGCTCTACTACCTTCAGTCGCGTGGCTACTGGGTTAGCGCCAACATCATGTCAGCGCCAAACGTCGAGAGTAGACATGGCGAAAGCTCGTTGGAGAGCATGATCTTTGGCGCAACCATGTTCTCAATGATGCTGCTCACGCAAATGATTCTGGTGCAGACCTACGACACGGCGAATGAGCATCATCTGCGTCGCTTGCAACGCACCAACCAGCGCCTCAAAACGCTGTCACACAACCTGCTTGTGGCCAACACCCACAAAGACAGTTTTTTAGCCATGGTGAGTCACGAAATGCGCACGCCCCTGAATGCCGTCATGGGCTATTTGGGTTTATTAGCCACCGACGCACACATGCCGCCACAAACTCAGCCTTATGTGCAAGGCGCTCGCAACTCAGCCTCACATTTGGTCACGGTCATCAATGATTTGTTGGACTTTTCCCAAATCCAACAAGGCAAGTTGATTTTGACGAAACAAGCCGTCAATTTGCACGACCTGCTCACCAACACCCACCAAACCTTAGCCCCCAAAGCGGCACAAAGCGGCTTGTCATACCCACTAACGCTCACCCCATCATTGCCCACTTGGGCGCTGATCGATCCGCACCGTCTGGCGCAAATCATCCTCAACCTGCTAGGCAACGCCTTGAAGTTCACGACACAGGGCTATGTGCGCATGCAGGCCAGTTTTGAAACGGCACACGCGGAGAGCACGCACGGCACATTGATCATCTGCGTGGAAGATTCTGGCAAGGGCATTCCCAGCAACCATCTGGAAGATATTTTTGAGCCCTTTGTGCAAATCAAGGCCAACGACAACCGGCACACTGACAACGCCTTGCATGGCAACGGCCTAGGTCTGGCCATCACGCGCAGCTTGGTGAAAAGCCATCAAGGCAGCATTCAGGTGCAAAGCACCTTGGGCGAAGGCAGTCGATTCACGGTTCGGTTGCCAATAGAAATTGCAACCGCGCCCTTGGCTCGCCGCAACGACGATGTCTTGACCGACCCTAGCCCCTTTCACCTGCTGGTGGTGGACGATCACGCCACCAACCGTTTGGTGGTCAGCGCCACGCTCATGCGCAGCTTGCCCAACACACGCATTGACCAAGCCGCCAATGGCACGCAAGCCCTCGAAAAAATGCGCACCACCCGCTACGACTTGGTCCTCATGGACTTGATCATGCCCGACATCTCGGGGGTTGACGTGGTCCGACACATTCGCCAAGAGGGCGTCGAACCCTTTGTCAGCGTCCCTGTTGTGGCATTGACCGCGAACGTGGCGGCTGATGCCGTGAAAGAGTGCCTAGACGCTGGCATTTGTGCCGTGCTGCCCAAACCGTTTGACCGAGAGGCCTTGGTCCATGCCGTGATCCAACACGCCAGAATGGCCCCCACGCCATAGCGGGCGCTATGATTCTGCCCTTTGACCTGCCGTGCCTTCGCGCACAACGCCATGAGCTCTTTTCTTAACGAAGTTCGCCGCCGCCGCACCTTTGCGATCATTTCTCACCCCGACGCGGGTAAAACCACGCTGACCGAAAAGCTGTTGCTGTTCTCGGGCGCGATTCAAATCGCAGGCGCTGTGAAAGGTCGTAAAGCCTCACGCCATGCCACGTCAGACTGGATGGAAATTGAAAAGCAGCGCGGCATCTCGGTAGCCTCGTCGGTGATGCAGATGCTGTACCGCGACCACGTCATCAACCTGCTCGACACCCCCGGCCACAAAGATTTCTCTGAAGACACCTACCGCGTGCTCACCGCCGTGGACTCGGCCCTGATGGTGATTGACGCCGCCAACGGTGTGGAAGCGCAAACCCGACGCCTGATTGAGGTGTGCCGTCAGCGTGACACGCCCATCATCACCTTCGTCAACAAAATGGACCGCGAAGTGCGCGACCCGCTCGACATCCTCGACGAAGTCGAGCGCGAACTCGGCATGCCCTGCGTGCCCATGACCTGGCCTGTGGGCCAAGGCAAGTTGTTTGGCGGCATCATCAACTTGCGCACGCAAGCCATGACCGTGTTCGACTCTGGCAGCGAACGTTTGCCCCAAGACTTTGAAACACACCCACTGAGCGAGCAAGCCCAACTGGCCGAGCGCTTTGGCGCAGAGTGGGCCACGGCCATGGAAAGCATGGAGCTGGCCACTGGTGCATCGCCCAAGTTCGACAAAGAAGCCTTCTTGGCGGGCAAGCAAACCCCCGTGTTCTTTGGCTCAGGTGTGAACAACTTTGGTGTGATGGAAGTGCTCGACGCCTTGGTCGACCTCGCGCCCGCCCCCCGCCCCCGCTTGAGCCACTTGGTAGTCAACAAAGAACTGCAAGAAAAAACCATTCAGCCAGAAGACGAAGGCTTTGCAGGCGTGGTGTTCAAAGTGCAAGCCAACATGGACGCCAACCACCGCGACCGCATTGCCTTTGTGCGCGTGGCCTCGGGCAAGTTCACCCCCGGCATGAAACTCAAAGTGCAACGCACCGCCAAAGAACTGCGCCCCACCAGCGTGGTGACCTTCATGTCGCAACGCCGCGAAGCGGTGGAAGAAGCCTACGCCGGCGACATCATCGGCTTCACCACCCACGGCGGCGTGCAGCTGGGCGACACCATCACCGATGGCGCCAACTTGCAATTCACCGGCTTGCCCTTCTTCGCGCCTGAATTGTTCATGACCGTGATTTTGAAAAACCCCCTGCGCACCAAGCAACTGCAACAAGGCTTGGACCAACTGGGTGAAGAAGGCGCCATTCAAGTGTTCAAACCCGAAGCCGGCGGCGCCATGCTGTTGGGCGCTGTGGGCCAACTGCAATTTGAAGTGGTGCAACACCGCTTGAAAGCCGAGTACGACTGCGATGTGAAGCTAGAGAGCTGCCAATACACTGGCGCACGCTGGATCACGGCCGACACCCCCGCCGAGCTGCGCGAGTTCACCTACGCCTATCCGCAACGCATGGCTTTGGATGCAGCCAACACATTGGCCTATTTGTGCACCTCGCCTTATGACGTGCGGTTGGCGCAAGAGCGGTTCCCAAAGATTCATTTCCATCCGCTGCGGGAGCATGCGGGGTTAGCGTTGTCGACGGCGGGTTAATTCGTTCGTTGCTTTTGTGGTGAAGAGGGGCTCCGTGGCATTGCCCTCGGCTCCTCTTCGCTGCGCTCAGAATGTCGCTGACGGGCAACGCCGCTGAGCCGCTCTTCGCGCTGCATGCTTGCGATTCGGGTCGAGTTTTATTGCATGCGGTCTCTGCGCGCCAAGGTTGGGAACAGCTTAAGCCAAGCGACTGCAACGATGACTGTGCCAACACCGCCGCTCACCACAGAGACCACAGGCCCCCACAGCGCGGCCACGGCGCCAGACTCAAACTCGCCCAACTGGTTGGATGCACCAATGAAGATTGAGTTCACCGCAGCCACACGCCCACGAATTTCATCGGGCGTTTGAAGTTGCGTCAAGGTCAAACGGGTCACAACACTGATGTTGTCGGCAGCCCCCGTCACCGCCAAGGCCAGCAAAGACAAGCCAAAGTGATGCGACAGGCCAAACACAATCGTGGCACCGCCAAATACCGCCACAGCACCTAAGAGGCTATAGCCGACATGGCGGTACAAAGGCCAGCGCAACATGGCGAATGACATCAACAACGCGCCTGCCGCAGGCGCTGCACGCAACAAGCCCAAGCCCTCAGGCCCCGTGTGCAGGACATCGCGCGCATAGATGGGCAGTAGCGCCGTGGCGCCGCCGAGCAATACAGCGAACAAATCCAACGATGTCGCGCCCAACAAAATTTTGTTTCGCCAAACGAACGTCACACCGGCCATGGCCGAGGCCCAAGACACGGCGTCATATCGAACGTGGTGAACGTAGCGAACAGTCAACGTCAATGCGCTCGACATCAACATCATGACCACACACACGGCATACACCGTCAACGCACCTTGGGCGTAAAGCAAGCCCCCCAGCGCAGGCCCGCCAATAGTGGCGGCTTGCAATGCACTGGAGCTCAAGGCAATCGCACGCTGCAAAACGCTCGAAGGCACCAGCATCGGCGTGAGGGCTTGTTGCGCTGGCATTTGAAAAGCACGGGTACCGCCCAGCACAATGGACAGCGTCAAGATCAAGTCACGACTGACAAACTCCGCCATCGTGGCCCACACCAATAACATCGATACACTGGCCTGAATCGCCACACACGCGGCGAACAAACGACCACGGTGCACACGGTCAGCGACATGTCCAGCAGGCAAGGTCAACATCAGCGCTGGAACAAACTGAAACAGACCAACCAAGCCCAAATCCCAAGCGCTTCCCGTGAGGTCATACATATGCCAAGCCACTGCGACCATCAACATTTGATTGGCCGTAACCACCAGAAAACGCGCGCCCATGAAGCGCACGAAGCTGCGATGCGTCAGCAGATTTTTTAAAGTTGGCATCGTTACACCCGTGCCAGCACAGGCTTCAATGCCACACCCGTGTGTGTCCCCAAAGCCACCACCGCCTCGGGCGTATCTGCCGCCACGATCAACCCACCGCCATTGCCGCCTTCCGGTCCGAGGTCGATGATCCAGTCGGCTTCGGCAATCACGTCGAGGTCGTGCTCAATCACCACCACGCTGTGGCCTCCATCGACCAAACGGTGCAACACGCGGATGAGTTTGTCCACGTCGGCCATGTGCAAGCCCACGGTGGGCTCGTCCAACACATAGAGCGTGTGCGGCGCTTTGTTGCCACGACGGGTCACGTCGTCACGCACTTTGCTTAGCTCCGTCACCAGCTTGATGTGCTGCGCCTCGCCGCCACTGAGGGTGGGTGAAGGCTGACCCAAGGTGAGGTAGCCCAAGCCCACGTCTTTGAGCAGTTGCAAGGGGTGTGCAATGTTGGGCATGGTGGCAAAAAATTCCACGGCCTCGTCAACTTCCATTTGCAGCACATCGCCAATGCTTTTGCCGCGCCAGCTCACGGCCAAGGTTTCGGGGTTGAAGCGAGCGCCGCGACAGGTTTCGCACGGCACTTTCACGTCGGGCAAAAAGCTCATTTCAATCGTGCGCAGTCCCTGCCCCTCGCAGGTGTGGCAGCGGCCTTCGCCGGTGTTGAAGCTGAAACGACCTGCACCGTAGCCGCGCGCTTTGGCTTCAAGTGTTTCAGCAAAAAGCTTGCGAATCGTGTCCCAAAAACCAATGTAGGTCGCGGGGCATGAGCGCGGTGTTTTGCCAATCGGCGTTTGGTCTACTTCCAATACACGGTCAATCGTTTGATAGCCATCAAGCCCCGTACAGCCTGCCCACGCTGGATGCTTGCCATCTTCATCGAGCTTACGGCCCGCCTGAGTAGAACGCTGAGCCACCGCCGCCGCCACGTTGTGCAGCAGCACATCACGCGCCAGCGTGGACTTGCCCGAGCCAGATACACCCGTCACAGCCACCAAACGCTTAAGCGGAATAGACACACTCACATCGCTCAAGTTGTGCAGCGAAGCACCTTCCAGAGAAAGCCATTGCAACGCAGCAAACGAATCAGCAGAGACAGTCTCAGCAACAGGTGCAGCCGCCTTGCGCTTACCCACCTTCGCGGAGGATGGGGCGTTGCCGGGTGACGATTTTGGCTCGCCGCATGAGGAACCCGGCAATGCCTCATCCTTCGCAGCGAGCGAAGCAGCAGCAAAAGCAGACAACGCAGCCTCAGACACAGGCCGTCGCGCCTGCAAGGGATGCCGCATCGCATGCAACAAATAACGTCCCGTTTGTGATTCAGCCTGAGAGGTGATGTCCTTCACCGAGCCCTCGCCCACCAGCCGCCCACCCCGCTTGCCAGCGCTGGGCCCAATGTCAATGATGTGGTCTGCACGGCGAATGGTGTCTTCGTCGTGCTCCACCACCACCAGGGTGTTGCCTTTGTCGCTGAGCAAGTGCAGCGCATTCAACAAGATTTGGTTGTCACGCGCATGCAAGCCAATGGTGGGCTCGTCTAGCACGTAGCACACGCCTTGCAAGTTACTACCCAGTTGCGCAGCCAAGCGAATGCGTTGCGCTTCGCCGCCACTCAGGGTGGGTGCGCCACGGTCGAGGGTGAGGTAGTTCAAGCCCACTTGCTCTAAGAACTCCAAGCGGCTTTTGATTTCTGGCAACAGGTCGCGTGCAATGTCAGCATCGCGGCCCGTCATCGCCAGCTTCTCGACCCACTTGCGAATCTCGGTCACGCTCAGGCGCGCAATGTCGGTGATGCCCACGCCTGCAAACTTCACGGCCCGTGCCGTGGCGTTCAGCCGTGTTCCTTCGCAAGTGGGGCAAGCCACGTCCACCAAATCGTCCACATCGGGTTCGGCAAAGGTTTGCTCTCTTCCCTTGTCTTTGTCGTCTCGCACCGAGTCGTCCAGCACTTGGCGTTGGTATTTGTTGAGCTTCACGCCTGTGCCTACGCAGTCGGGGCACCAGCCGTGTTTGCTGTTGTACGAAAACAAGCGTGGGTCTAGCTCAGCATACGAGGTGTCGCACACGGGGCACGCACGTTTGGTGGAATACACATCCAAGCGACCAATGCTGTTGGTATCCGCGCCCACCTCCATGGCCTCACGCAAGCCGTCCAGTTGACTCAACACATGCACCACACCTTTGCCGTGTTCTAGCGCAGTCATCAGGGCTTGACGTAGGGCAGCTTCGTTTTGCGCCGTGACTTCCAAACTCGCCACCGGCAATTCAATGGTGTGTTCTCTGAAACGGTCCAAGCGCGGAAAGCCGTTGGTGGGCAAGAAGTGACCATCCACACGCAAGTGCGTGTAGCCGCGTGGGCGTGCCCAGTCGGCCAGCTCGGTGTAGACGCCTTTGCGGTTCATCACCAGCGGGCTCATCAGGCCGATGTGCTGGCCTTTGAACTCGCGCATCAGCTGCGCGGCAATGCGCTCTGCGGTTTGCGGCTGCACCGCCGCACCGTCGTGCGTGCAATGTTGCGTGCCGAGCTTGACATACAGCAAACGCAAAAAGTGCCACACCTCGGTGGTGGTTCCCACGGTGGATTTGCGGCCACCACGACTGAGGCGCTGCTCAATCGCCACGGTGGGGGGAATGCCATACACCGCATCCACCTCGGGGCGACCTGCGGGCTGCACGATGCTGCGCGCGTAAGCGTTGAGGCTTTCTAAATAGCGACGCTGGCCTTCGTTGAACAAGATGTCAAACGCGAGGGTGGACTTGCCTGAGCCCGACACGCCGGTGATGACGTTGAACTTGCCGCGCGGAATGTCAACACTCAAGTTTTTAAGGTTGTGCTCTTTGGCGTTGATGATTTGAATCGCCCCATCGCCCACGGACGTACCACGCGCAGCCTTTGCAAATCGGGCCGTGTCTTCAGCGGCTAACAAACCTGCGGATGCTTTTTCGCCATCAATTTCGTACACCACCCCCATCGACGCGGCGTAATCGCGCAGGGCTTTGCCCGTGTGCGAGGTGGGGTGCAAGCGCACGTCTTCGGGTGTGCCTTCGGCCACCAACAAGCCACCGGCGTCACCGCCTTCAGGTCCGAGGTCAATCAGCCAATCGCTGGCACGAATGACATCGAGGTTGTGTTCAATGACGATGAGAGAGTTGCCGTCTTCCAGCAAGCGGCGCATGGCGCGCATGAGTTTGGCAATGTCGTCAAAGTGCAGGCCCGTGGTGGGCTCGTCAAACAAGAACAGCACGCCTTTTTTGGCGAGTGCTTGGCGGCTGGATGTTTTGGCTTTGGCGGCTTCGGCCAAGAAGCCTGCAAGCTTCAAACGCTGGGCTTCGCCACCGCTCAAGGTCGGCACAGGTTGCCCCAGCTTCACATAGTCCAACCCCACATCGACGATCGGTTGCAGGGTGCGGACAACCTCACGATCGTTGGCAAAAATTTCTAAGGCCTCGCCCACCGTGAGCTCAAGTACATCTGCGACGTTGAGGAAGACGCTGGTTGACACTGGGGCAGCACTGCCTTGCTCCTCTTCGCTTTGCTCAGAATGTCGCTGCGTCAGCACTGCCCCAGCGCCAACCAGCTTTTTGCGTTCGATGCGGACTTCTAAGATTTCTGGTCGGTAGCGCTGGCCATTGCAATCTTGGCAGCGCAGGTAGACGTCACTCAGGAACTGCATTTCTACGTGTTCAAAGCCCGAGCCACCGCAGGTGGGGCAACGGCCATCGCCGCTGTTGAAGCTGAACTTTGAAGCGGTGTAGCCACGCTGTTTAGACATGGGGGCAACAGCAAATATTTCGCGCACCGCATCCCAGGCACCGACATAGCTGGCGGGGTTGGATCGGGCGGTTTTGCCGATGGGTGACTGGTCGACAAACACCACATCGCTCAGGTGGTCTGCGCCTAGCAAACGGTCGTGTGCGCCGGGTGTTTCGGTGGCGCGGCCATAGTGGCGCAGCAAGGCGGGGGTGAGGACGTCTTGAATGAGGGTGGACTTGCCCGAGCCGCTGACGCCGGTGATGCACACCAAGCGTTGCAGGGGGAACTCGATGCTCAGGTTTTGCAGGTTGTGTTCGCGCGCACCTTCCAAGATCAAGCGTGGCGTGTTGTCGGTCACCAAACGTTTGAGGCCTAGGCCAATGGTTTTGCGTGCGCCCAAGTAAGCACCCGTCAAGGTGTCGGCAGATTTCAATGCTTCGGTGGTGCCGTCAAACACAATCTGTCCGCCCTTCACGCCGGGGCCAGGGCCCATGTCAATGATGCGGTCGGCGCACATCATCACCGCGGGGTCGTGCTCCACCACCACCAGTGTGTTGCCTGCATTGCGCAAGCGCAGCATGGCTTCGTTGATGCGGTTCATGTCACGCGGATGCAAGCCAATGCTGGGCTCATCCAACACAAACAAGGTGTTGACCAAGGAAGTGCCCAAGGCCGTGGTGAGGTTGATGCGTTGCACCTCGCCGCCACTGAGGGTGCGGCTTTGACGGTCCAGCGTGAGGTAACCAATGCCCACATCGCTGAGGTATTTCAAGCGCGTGCGAATTTCGTCCATCAGCAGATGCAAGGCTTGCGCGTCTGCGCCCGCCACGTCAACTTGTGTGGCGTTGAAAAACTGGTGCAGTTTGTCGATGGGTAAGAGCATCAGGTCATGCAGACACAGGCCGGGCATGGCTTCAAGTTGGGCACGGCTCCATTGCACACCTTGCGGCATGAACCGTTTGGCGGGAGGCAGCACGGCATCGGCGTGCTCTTTCGTACCAATGCGCCACAAGAGGCTGTCGGTCTTCAAACGGGCGCCCGCACAGGTGCCGCACGGTGTGTAGCTGCGGTACTTGGACAGCAGCACACGGATGTGCATCTTGTAGGCCTTGCTCTCCAAGTATTCAAAGAAGCGTTTGACGCCGTACCACTGGTGGTTCCATTTGCCCTTCCACAAGGGCGAGCCATTGATCACCCAGTCTTTGTGCTCTTGGCTTAGCTTGTACCAAGGTGTGTCACGCGGAATACCTTCGGCTTCGGCGTGACGCATGAGGTCGTCTTGGGTTTCTTTCCACGCGGGGGTCTGAATGGTTTTGATGGCCCCCGCACGCAAGGTAAGTTTGTCGTTGGGAATGACCAGCCCATAGTCCACCCCAATCACGCGGCCAAAGCCACGGCAGGTCTCACAGGCCCCCACCGCCGAGTTGAACGAGAACATCGAGGGGATGGGGTCGCTGTAACGCAGGTCGCTGTCGGGGCAATGCAGACCCGTAGAGAAACGCCACAGCTCTGGCGTGGCGTCGGCGTCTAAAGACCAATACACATTGAGTCGGCCACCGCCGCGCTTGATGGCCAGCTCAATGGCTTCCACCACACGGGCTTGTTCGGTATTGCCCAATTTGAAACGGTCGGCCACCACATCCAACAATTTGCGCGGACCTGTGGGCGTGGCCACTTCGCGTTCGGCGTGGATGCGTGTGAAGCCACTGGCACTCAACCACTGTTCCACTTCCGCAGCCGTGGTGTTGGCTGGCAACTCCACGGGGAAGGTCATGATGAGGCGCGGGTCTTGCAGTTGTGCAGCACAACGACGTTGCAATTCGGCATAAATGCTCTGCGGTGTGTCGTGTTGCACGGGCTGTGCGGTTTGGCGGTCAAACAAATGGCCAGCACGCGCGATGAGCAACTTCAAATGGTCGTTCAACTCGGTCATGGTGCCCACGGTGGAACGCGAGCTGCGCACAGGGTTGGTTTGGTCAATCGCAATGGCTGGGGGTACGCCTTCCACCTTGTCCACCGCAGGACGATCCATGCGGTCTAGGAACTGACGGGCGTAAGCGCTGAAGGTCTCCACATAGCGACGCTGGCCTTCTGCGTACAAAGTGTCGAACACCAAACTCGATTTGCCCGAACCGCT